>DFLL01000034.1 GCA_002375205.1 Caryophanales bacterium UBA3620 | reverse complement strand
ATCTTCATCAATCTCTTCATAACTAATATCATTATTTTCATTTAATCCATCTTTATTTTTTTGTGATATTTGAGATAAATATGATATAACCTTTTCCTCGCCATATTTCTTACATAAGTCATTAAAAGTATTTAAATCTGGATCGTTATCACCAATAGTAACATAAAGAAAAACATCAAAATATTTATTTTCTATTATTTCTTGCGTTAATCCTTTAAAGAAAATCCCAAAAGCCTTTAAAACAGAAGATTTATTATATTTTTCCATTAACTCATAAAGCTGTTTTAAAGAGATAACATCATATTTTCTTATATCCGCAATTATTAAATTAATATCACTTTTATTTTTTTCCATATAATCATATCCTTTCTAAAATTTGCAATTCCCCTTCAAGCAGATAGATATGTTATCATAAAAATAAAAAAAAGTCAAACATTAGTTTAACTTTTTATAATCTTTCATAAGTTCATCATATGCTTTAATTAAATCGTCAGCCTCTTCCCAGGATTTTAACCTAGCTCCAGAAGCATATATATGACCACCGCCTCCAAACTTTGAAGCGGTTTCATTAATATAAGGACCTACTGATCTAATATTAGCTCTAATTAAATTACTTTTAACATCTTCAGATAGAAAAATCCAAATAGTAATTTCATCTACAAATTTCAAATCATTTATCATATTTCCTGCAGCGGCACTATCTACACCATATTCTTTCATAAGTTTATCAGTAAGTTTAATATATGCCACGCCATTTTCCGTAATAGTTATATTACTATAAATATAACCTTCAAACTTAACTTCTGCTAGTGGTCTATGATATAAATTCTTATATAAAGAAGTAAAATCAACATTAGTATCTTTAAGCAATCTCGTAACTAATTCAAAAGTTTTTACACTAGTATAATCATGTAAAAATCTATCAGTATCTCCTATTATCCCCAAAAATAATAATTCTCCATCTTCTTTGGTAAGCTCAATCTTATTCTCATAAGCAAATTCAAGAATTAACTGACTAGCACTACAGGCCTCATCATCAACATATTCTATATTACCAAATTTATCAATAATAGGATGATGATCTATTTTAATAACATATTCAAAGTCACTAGTACTAGCTCCATCAATTCTTTTTAAATCAGGAGTATCTACTACTATTAATAAAGATTTTTTAGTATCAATACTATTATCAAGTTTATCATTATTACCAAAAAATTTAAATCTACTTGCAGGATTACCTACAGCATATACTTTTTTATCAGGAAATAATCTATGTATAATATTTTTAAGACCAAATTGTGCACCTAAAGCATCAGGATCAGCTCCAATATGCCTTGCAATAACAATAGTATTATATTTCTTAATTACTTTAAATATTTGATTATAAATATTCATAATTATCCTTGCAATACTAGAGAATAAGTATCTTTAGCTATCATTAATTCTTCATTAGTAGGAATAATGAAAGCAGGTATCTTAGAATCATCAGTAGTAATTTTAGTTTCTACTCCTCTAACGTTATTAGCTTCTTCATCTACTTTAATACCAAAAACTTTAAGTTTGTCAAGTATCTGTTTTCTAGTACTAATAGAATTTTCACCAACACCCGCAGTAAACACTATCGCATCGCAACCTTCAAGAAGTACATAGTATTTAGCAATGTATTCAACTATTCTCTTAACATACATATCTTGAGCAAGAATACATCTTTCATTACCCTCTTTAATACCATTTTCAATGTCTCTTGAATCACTACTAACACCTGATATACCAAGAAGACCGCTTTGTTTATTAAGAACAGTATCCATTTCTTTAGGACTCATACCAGTTTTTTCCATAATGTAAGTAACAACTGTAGCATCCATGTCTCCACATCTAGAACCCATAATAAGACCAGCATTAGGAGTAAGACCCATCGAAGTATCTACACATTTACCATCTTTAACAGCGGAAATACTAGCTCCATTACCAATATGACAAGTAATAAGTTTAGTATCATTTCGTCCCAATATCTCGTTCATTCTCATTGTAACATATTTATGACTAGTTCCATGAAAACCATATTTTCTAATATCATAATCTTCATAATAACTATAAGGAATAGCATACATAAACTCCGTAGGAGCCATAGTTTGATGGAAAGCAGTATCAAATACAACAGTTTGAACAGCATTAGGCATAACTGCTTTAGCAGCATTAATTCCCATAACAGCAGGAGGATTATGAAGCGGAGCAATACTAGACAACTCATCAACTTTTTCAATAACCTCGTCAGTAGCAATTTCAGATTTTTTAAAGTAAGAACCACCTTGAGCTACCCTGTGTCCAACACCTTTGATTTCATCTAAAGAATTAACAATCTTATTATCAAGAAGTTCCTTAATAAGAATCTCAAAAGCAACCTTATGATCAGGTAAATCTACTTCCTTTTTAATTTTTTCTCCATTAACTTTAATTGTATAAAAACTACTTCCTATACCAATTCTTTCAAATACACCACTGATAAGAACATCTTCACTAGGCATTTCAAATCCAGTAAATTTAAGTGACGAACTACCAGCATTAACAGATAATATAATCATTATAACACCTCTTTCTCTTGATATTATAACATTTTTTTATTCTTTTAGGAAGTAAAAAATATCGTTTTATTCAATTTACAATTAAAAACATCTATGGTAAAATATATATATATGTAAAAAAGGAGTAAATTATGGAGTTTGTAGAATTAACAGAAAAAGAATTTAATAATGTTTGCACTAATTATAATGAGAGCTCTTTTTATCAGACACCTTCTTGGGCAAGAATAAAAGAAAAAAACGAATGGAATTACTATTATGTTGGAATAAAAGAAAAAAATAACATAATAGCTTGTTCTCTAATATTAGGTAAAAAAATATATCTCAATAAATACTTCTACTATGCACCAAGAGGTATGCTATTAGACTATAATAATATTGATTTACTAAATTTTTTTGTAAGTAATTTAAAAAGATTTTTAATTGAAAAGAATGGAATATTATTAAAGATAGATCCCTTAGTAGAATATCAAAAACATGATAAAAATGGTAATATATTAGGAGAAGAGAATAATCAATCAATCATAGATCATCTTAAAGAATTAGGATTCAAGCATCATGGATTGACAAAAGGATACACAGAAGAAATTCAATTTAGATGGAGTTATTGTCTAGATATAGGTAAATCAAAGGAAGAAATACTTAAAGGTATGGATCAAAGATGTCGAAGATGCATAAAAAAATATGAAAAATATCCACTATTGATAGAAAATGTAAATGAAAAAAATATAGCAGATTTCAAAAAGATAATGGAACATACTGCTAAAAGACAAAATCACTTTGATCGATCATTAGATTATTATAAAAGTTTAGATAAAGATTTTAAAGATGATAGTAGATTATCAATTATTTATTTAGATAAAAAACAATTTTTAAAGGACTTCAAAGATGATAGATTATATGATATGGTTTCCAAAGAAATAGAAAATAAAATTCCTGTAAGTGCAGGAGTATTCATCTTTGATAGTAAGAGAGCTAACTATGTCTATGGAGGTACGTATAAAGAATACATGCCATTAATGGCACAATATAAAATGCAAATGGAAATGATAAAAACAGCCAGAAAAAAAGGATTATCTATATATGATTTTGGTGGTATAAGTGGAGATTTCACTAGTGGTAGTGAAAACTATGGAGTATATGAATTTAAAAGGGGATTCGGAGGATATGTAACTGAATATATTGGTGAATTTGATTTGATTTTAAATAAACCAAATTATATATTATATAATTATGGATATAAATTTTATAGAAATATAAAACATCAAATAGCTAAAATAGTAAAATAAAGATGGATATCCATCTTTTTTTGATATAAAAGAAAATATCAACAAATCTGTTGATAAATTAATTAATATATTTCTTTATTTTTATCTTTGTATTCATTAAATAATTCTTTACATTCATCATGACATAACCCCTCTATATCAAGTATATCTTTATTCTTACCATTTAAATATTCATAAATAAAATCATCTCTAAAACCGATTTCCTCAGCTTCTCTTAAATTAGTACCATAATATACTTTTCTAATATTAGCCCATATAATAGCGGACAAACACATCGGACAAGGGTATCCCGTAGCATATAAAATACATTTTGATAAATCATGAGTCCCAAGTTTTTCGCTAGCTTTTCTAATAGCCATTACTTCAGCATGAGCAGTTGGATCATGACTTTCAAGTACCAAGTTTGATGCTACACTTATAACATTACCATCTAGGTCTGTTATAACCGCTCCAAAAGGGCCTCCTTTATCTTCATTCATTGTTCTTCTAGCTTCTTCTATAGCCATCATCATCTTATCTTCCATAAAATTCATCTCCTCCATAAGTAGTATGTAGTAGTTCTTCAGCCTTTTCACTAAGTGGACTACCTAATAACTCTTTATAAACTCTCTTAAT
This sequence comes from Caryophanales bacterium UBA3620, assembly GCA_002375205.1. Taxonomy (GTDB): domain Bacteria; phylum Bacillota_I; class Bacilli_A; order RF39; family UBA660; genus CAG-302. The sequence goes on along the minus strand of DFLL01000034.1, from coordinate 4,735 downwards.
ATCCGGATTATCTGATGCATACCTAGTTTTCATCTTCTTATCACTATTATATAGTGCATTCATTCGTTTTTTCTTTAAATTAACAGTATTATCATATACTCTAGGTTGACCTCCCCCAGATATACATCCACCTTCACAAGCCATTACTTCAATAAAGTCATAATTTACTTCATTTTTCTTGATCCTTTCAAGTACTTTTCTAGCATCTCCAGTTCCATTAATAACAGCTATTCTAAAAGTATAACCTTTAATCTTAATATTTGCTTCTTTAATATTAGATAATCCTCTTACATCTTTAAAATTAAGCACCTTTCCTTTAGGTTTCTTCTTATTTAGTATATGATATACTTCTCTCATAACAGATTCTGTAACTCCCCCAGATGTCCCAAAAATAAGACCACCACCACTACCAGTACTCATTAAATTGTCAAACCTACTATCCTTTAATTTTCTAATATCAATATGTTCTTCTTTTAAATACTTAGCAAGTTCTCTAACCGTAATGGCAAGGTCTGGCCCAAATCTAACTCTTTCCATCTTTTTAGCAGTACAAGGAACAATAGATATACTAATAATATCATCATTATCTATATTATTAACTTTACTAAAATAATTTCTAATAATAGCCTCTTCCATAGCAATAGGACTTTTACATGTTGATAAATTACCTAAGTATTCAGGATAAAACATTTCTACAAATTTAACCCAAGCTGGACAGCAACTAGTAAACATTGGACCTTTTAATTTTTTATTAATTCTATCTACTAATTCACTAGCTTCTTCCATAACAGTAAGATCCGCTCCAAAAGTAGTATCAAAGACATAGTCTCCTCCTATTAATCTAAGGGCACTAACAAGTTTGCCAGCCATATTAATACCTGGCTCTAATCCAAATTCTTCGCTAGTAGTTACTCTAGCAGCAGGAGCAACTTGAAATATAATTGTTTTACCACTATGTAAATAATCTCTTAGTATATCAGTCTCATCTTTTTCATTAAGACATTTCTTAGGACACATAAGAGTACAACTACCACAATTAATACAAGGGTAACTTTCATTACTAAAACCATAAACTCCTACATTAAAAGAACATATACTAGAACATATCCCACAGTTATCACATTTATCTTTATCTAATACAATCGAAGAATTCTTTTTACTAACTTTAACACACTTATCCATACTACCTTACTTCCTTTTATATAAGTATAACATAAAAAAAGAACTAATTAAAGTTCTTATATTCATATTTAATCGCTTCGCTAGCAAAAGTAACAAGTTACTTCTCCCTAATCGTGTATCAAATATATATCAGTATATAGGTTTAAGATAAAATATCAATTATTTAAATCCGTTTTTGAAAAAATGCTCAATAATATCAACATGAAAAGCAAATTTTATCAAACACATAACAATCAAACAAATAAGAAAAATTAAGTATTTTTCATTTTCAAGAAAACCAAATAGTTCTTCAGGTTTTGCCTTTTTAGGATTATTGGCAAAATATACTTTAATCTCTTCAGGAGGTAAGTCATCATAATAAAAATAGCATTTATATTTTCTTTCCTTATAGTAATAATGATAATATCCTGTATAATTTGAAGCTTTACTGTGTATTCCTTCAACGTTATAGACAAATCTAGTACGCTTAGCTATTAAACAGTGCCCTTTTTTTATCGCTTTCTCCATTCTTTTTTTTCTTAATGCAGTCATTAAAGTACTATTTATTATTATAATAACAAGAAAAGAAAGAACAATACTTTCTAAAATAAGAATAAAAAAATTAGCAGTAAATTGTGGTGTAAATAATTGTTCTAAAGTTTCTTTCATACAATTACAACTCCTCTCTAACATAATTTTATCACATTATAAAAATAAATAAAAGTAGTCATAATAAGTTTTATAAAAATCTATCTATTATCATGAATATGTATATATTATCCTAAACTAACTACTAGGCAATGGAGAAGTAACTTGTTTCTTCGGGTAGCGAAGCGGTTAAATACAATTAAAGTTCTTATATTCACATTTAACCGCTTCGCTAACGGATTAATAAATTAATCCGCGGAAATATGTTTACAAGAATAATCCAGTATATATAGTTTATTTAGGATAAACTATTTTATTAATTCTTTTGTTTTTCTCGATTCTTTTCCATAATAACTAATTGGATACATTGTAAGAATATTATTTGTATTTGGAAGTGTTACAACTTTTATATATTTTGTACTAATTCCATTGATTGTAGAAACATCAAATCCACATTCAACTATGTATTTATGAACAATTGATATTTCAACTGGATTTAAGTAATTTATTTGTTCACGTGCATAATGAAATAAATAATTTAAATCAATGTCACTGTTAAATAAAGTATGTTTAATTTTATTATTATTCTCATCTAAATGCAATTTGATATGATTAAGAGCGTAATCTTCATCATAATTAAAAAGTTGACTAATATAATAATCCTTATTTAAAACCTCACTCTGATTGATTTTACCCAATTTATATTCTAATAAAATTTTTAAATCATAGTAATGTTTTTTAAATAATGAAACATTTGAAAAAACACTAATCTTTTTATATGCACCAAGATAATTTTTTTCTTTAATATCTAGAAAAATCATTTCCACCAAAGCAAAGTTTTCACTTTGAGTGTTTAATAATTGCTCAAAGTATTGTCTGGCCATAGAATTATTACCTTCAGTTACTTCAAGTCTACCAAGTTCCAACAAAGCATAATTATTACTCTGAGTATTTAATAATCGCTTAAAGTATTGTCTAGCCATAAAATTATTACCTTCACTTGCTTCAAGTCTACCTAATTCGAGCATTGCATAGTCTCTATTTTGAGTATTTAATAATTGCTCAAAGTATTGTCTAGCTATAGAATTATTACCTTCAGTTACTTCAAGTTTACCCAATTCGAGCATTGCATAGTTTCTTTTTTGAGTATTTAATAATCGCATAAAGTATTGTCTAGCCATAGAATTATTACCTTCACTTGCTTCAAGTTTACCAAGTTCAAACAAAGCAAAAATACTATTTTGAGTATTTGACAAATCAAGAAGAATAAGTTTACCCTCTTGTTTAGTTTTTTTACTATGTAAAAGGCATTTAGCTAATTTAAACTTTATTACATTATCGGAAGGCTCATTAGAAGAAATCTTTCTTAAAATTTCAATAGCCTCATTTATTTTTCTTTTATTAAATAGTGTCCTAGCTTTCAAATATAATTGATAGTTACTATTATTCATGAATATGCCCCTTTCAAAACGAAATATATATTAACAAATTTATTTTCTTTTGTCAAATCCCTTTTATCAACAATCCTGTTGATAGACTAATTATCTAGAATAAACATTATATACTGGATAATTCTACTAGAAGAAAATGGAGAAGTAACTTGTTACTTCGGGTAGCGAAGCGTTAAATAAAAAAAGAATATCAATATTGATACTCTTATCTATATATAGGATATTTAGAAGTAAGTTCTAATACTTCTTTAGATAGTTCTTCTAGTACATTATCAGCATTACTATTCTTTAATGCTTTAGATATAATCTTACCAACTAATCTAAAATCATCTTCATTAAATCCTCTCGTCGTCATCGCAGGACTTCCTATTCTTATACCACTAGTAATAAAAGGTTTTTCTGTATCATTAGGAATAGTATTCTTATTAACCGTAATATGAATTCTATCTAATATAGCTTCTGCTTCTTTACCAGTAAGACCAATACTAGATTTAACATCTACTAGTATTAAATGATTATCAGTACCACCTGATACGATTCTAAATCCATCTTCTTTTAAACTATTAGATAATGCTTTAATATTATTAATAACTCTTTTCTGATATTCCTTAAATTCAGGCTGCAAAGCCTCATAAAAACACTGTGCTTTCGCCGCAATAACATGCATAAGTGGTCCACCTTGAATACCAGGAAATACTGTTTTATTAATCTTTTTTGCAATCTCTTCATCATTACAAAGAATAATACCACCTCTAGGTCCTCTAAGAGTCTTATGCGTAGTAGAAGTAACAACATCAGCATATGTTACTGGATTAGGATGAAGACTCGCTGCTACTAAACCAGCTATATGAGCCATATCTACCATTAGATAAGCTCCAACTTCGTCACAAATACTTCTAAATTTTTCAAAGTCTATTATTCTTGAATAAGCACTAGCCCCCGCTATTATCATTTTAGGTTTTTCTTTTAATGCTAATTCTCTTAATTTATCATAATCAATAACTTCAGTTTCACTATCTACATCATAAGATACTATCTCATAATCTTGACCACTAAAAGAAAGACTATGACCATGCGTTAAATGACCACCATTAGATAAGTTCATTCCCATTACTTTATCACCATGTTTAAGTAGTGCTCTATATACTGTCATATTCGCAGAAGATCCACTATGAGGTTGAACATTAGCATATTTACATCCGAATAATTCTTTTAAATATTCGATAGCAAGATTTTCAACTATATCAACATTTTCACATCCACCATAATATCTTTTACCAGGATATCCTTCAGCATACTTATTCGTAAATACGCTACCTTGTAATTTCATTACTTCTTTAGATACATAATTCTCACTAGCAATAAGTTCAATATTATTATTTTGTCTTTCAATTTCTTTTTTTAAAGTCTCTAATATATTTTTATCCATTATTCTTTAAATCCTCCGCTAGTAATATATTTTCCATAATCATAGC
>DFLL01000029.1 GCA_002375205.1 Caryophanales bacterium UBA3620 | reverse complement strand
AGGCGGTAATATGACTAAAAAGGATTTTCTAATCTCATTTTTAATCATTATTATTTTGCTTCAATTAGTTGTACAACTTGTAAAATAAAAGCGACCACCTAATCAACTCGATTATGGTGGTCATTGACAAACAATGGTTCACCCAACTGCGAAATCAGGTGTTCCTCTTTTTTATTCTATGAAGTTTTCTTCATCTGTATACATAATAACATATTTAAATATAAAAATCAAGTATGGCATCAAATAATACTTTCATCTCTCAATTATCATTGTATATGCACTTTTTTATAGAAGTGCTTCTAGTTTAAGAATTAGAGAATCTTCTTTTTTCTCTACTATTAGGTAGACTTTTTAAAATAAATCTAGTACAATATTATTGGAGGAGTAATGGAAGAAAAAGCTTTAGAAATACTTAATATATTAAATGAAAAAGGATATGAATCCTATATAGTTGGAGGTTATCCTCGGGATAAATTACTAGGATATAAAACAAATGATATTGATATATGCACTAGTGCTACTCCTAAAGAATTATTATCAATATTTGAAAATGTTATTGTTTCAGATACACAATATGGAAGTATTGTTATTGCATATAAAGGATATAAATTCGATGTTACAACTTTTAGAAAAGAAATAAAATATGAAGATCATCGAAGACCAATAAAAATAAAATATATAAAAAATATTAAGAAAGATTTATTAAGAAGAGATTTTACTATTAACACATTTTGTATAGATAAAGAAGGTAATATAATAGATGCTTTAGGAGCAAAGGAAGATTTAGATAAAAGAATTTTAAAAACAGTAGGCAATCCCAAATATCGAATAAAAGAGGATGCTCTTCGAATATTAAGATGTATTAGATTTGCCACTATCTTAAACTTTGAAATAGATAAAAAAACTAAACACTATTTATCAAAATATAGCTACTTATTAAAGAAGTTATCAACGAATCGAAAAAAAGAAGAATTAGATAAAATATTTTCTTCTACAAATAAAGAAAAAGGAATTAAATTACTAATAGATTTAAATTTAACAAATGCTTTAGATATAAGTAGATTATCTATGATAACTATCTGTACTGATTTAATAGGTATATGGTGTCAATTAGAAGTGGAAGATATCTATCCCTTTACTAAAGTAGAGAAAGAACAAATGTTACTTTTAAGAGAACTATTAACTCATAATAGTATCGATAATTATCTTTTATATAAATATGGATTATATTTATGTACTGTGTATGCAGATATTAAAGGAATATCAAAAAGAAAACTAAATACTATGTATAATAATATTCCAATAAAATCAAAAAAGGAAATAGAAATAAATGCTTCTGATATATCAAAAATATTAAATAAGAAGCCAGGAAAATATATAAAAGAGATAATGAATGACATTGAAAAAAGCATTTTAAATAATTCATTAAATAATAACAAAGAAGAAATAAAAGAATACATATTAAATAATTACTCTTAAAAAGAAGGTGATATTAGTGAAGAAGAAAGTTATATTACTATTAATAATTATTCTATTAATTGCTATATCAACATTTTTAATTATAATAATACCATCTATAAAAGATAAAAAATATAAAAAAGATTTATTAGAAAATATTTATAAAAACACTAAAATAGAAAAGATAAATTATTTAAATAAATATAATAACTATTATATTATAAAAATTGATAATAAAGCAGTTGTATTGGATTTGAATTATGAAGAGGTATATTCAAAAGAAATAATAAGAGAAAGCAACTTGCCATTAGTATATCGAAGAAATAATTTATATTATGAAAAAAAAATAAGGAAGAAAGATAATTTAAAATATTTTTATTATAGTACAGATGATGAAACACTTGTCTTTTCTTCTGAAGTAGGAGGTCATTAAATGGAAGAAATAGAAAAAATACTAAGAGAAAAACCAATTGTATTACCAAGATATCTATTTAATTACTATCTTAGATTAGGAATTACTTCTGATGAATTAATAGTTTTAATATTTATAATAGATAAAGGAGATAGAACAATATATAATCCTGAAGATATTGCAATATCATTAGGAATGGACAAATTTAAAGTAATGGAATTACTAAATAGCCTAAATGAAAAAAAAATAATTTCTATATCTGTTGAAAAAAATAGTGATGGCAAAAGGGAAGAATATATACTATTAGATTTATTATATAAGAAATTAATAAGTATTATCATAAGTAAAGACAATGAAGATAAAACACTTGATAATAGTGATATATATTCAATCTTTGAAAAAGAATTTGGAAGGACTATATCTCCAATGGAATGTCAAATAATAAAAGGTTGGATTGATGACAAAATTTCCCATGAACTAATTATGGAAGCATTAAAAGAGGCTGTTTACAATGGAGCAAATAGTTTTAGGTATATAGAAAAAATACTATATGAATGGCGCAAAAAGGGATATAAAACAAAAGAAGATGTAATAAATGCAAAAGTAAAATATCGTGAAAGCAAAAAAGAAACAAAAGATATCTTTCATTATGACTGGTTGAATGATGATTAACAATATATTAGATTACTTAGATGAATTATTTCCAAATGCAATATGTGAACTAGAGTATACAAAAGATTATGAACTATTAATAGCCATTGTAATGTCCGCTCAAACAACAGATAAAAGAGTAAATAAAGTAAATAAAGTATTGTTCCAAAAATATGATTCATTGGAAAAACTAGCAAATGCTAATAGTAAAGATATTGAAGAAATAATAAAACCAATTGGCACTTATAAAAAGAAAAGTATTTATATTAAAGAAATAGCAACTAAATTAATTAATGATCATATAAAAGAAATACCAAACAGCAGAAGTTATTTAGAAAGTTTACCAGGAGTTGGAAGAAAAACAATTAATGTATTTTTGTCTGTTATATATAATGTTCCCTCAATAGCGGTAGATACCCATGTTGAAAGAGTAAGTAAAAGACTATCACTTGCCAAAGAAAAAGATAGTGTGATTGAAGTAGAACAAAAACTAATGAAAAAAATATCAAAAGAAAAATGGAGTAAAGTTCATCATCAATTAGTTTTTTTTGGTAGGTATAAATGTAAGAGTGTTAAACCTGATTGTAGTAATTGCAAATTAAAAGAATATTGTAAATATATTAAAGTAAATTCTAAATAATAGAATTTATTTTATTTAAGGAGTAAAAATGAAATATAAAAAAATATATATTGAAATAACTAATATATGTAATCTAAATTGTTCTTTCTGTAGTAAAACAAAAAGGCAAAGAAAAGAGATGACACCTGAAGAATTTTCGTTAATACTGCAAAAGATAAATAATTATACCGATTATATATATCTTCATGTAAAAGGAGAACCCCTTATTCATAAAGATTTAGATAAAATATTATCTTTAACAAAAAAATATAATAAAAAAGTATGTATAACTACTAATGGAGTATTTCTAAAAGATAAATTAGATATATTAAATAATTATGATAATATTTATCAAATAAATATATCATTACATAGTGAAAATAAAAAAAACAATTATTTAGAGGATATTTTATATTCGGTAGACAATTTACTTTATCCATATATTAGTTTGCGATTTTGGACATTAGATAAAGGTTTGATGGATGATAAAACCAAAAAATATTTAGATATAATTAAAGAAAAATATAATATTAAAGACATAAAAAATAATACTAAATTAAAAGAAAAAATATATTTAAGTTTAGAGGACAAATTTATTTGGCCTGATATAAAAAATAACTACCATAATGAAAAAGGCTATTGCTTTGGGGGAAAGTCACATATAGGAATACTATCTAACGGTACAGTAACAATATGTTGTTTAGATGGTGATGGTTATTCTAATCTTGGAAATATTTTTTCCGATGATTTAGAAGATCTTTTAAATAGTGATAAATTCAAAAATGCAATACATAATTTTAACAATAGAAAAGCTTATTTAGATATATGTAAGCATTGTTCATATAAAGAAAGATTCAGTAAAGATGAATTAAATATGAACATATTAAATAATTAAAATTTTCCATAATAATAAAGTAGCATAAGATCCATATTAAAATATAAATGGTGATAAATTATTAGAAAAAAATGAGATTAAGATGATTCAAATAAAATTAAAAATATTATAAATAGCAAAACATTTGTAAATAAGAGATAAAAAAATAATTATTTCTCTTTTTTTTGTGTTATACTAAATATATAGAAAAGAGGTATTATTATGTGCGGAATAGTAGGCTTTGTTGATAAAGCCAAAAATAAAAAGAAAATAATTAAAAATATGGCAGACTTAATTAAACATCGTGGTCCTGATTCTGATGGTTACTATGTTGATGATGATGTTGCTCTTGGCTTTAGAAGGTTATCTATAATCGATCTAGAGGGGGGAGATCAACCAATATATAATGAAGATAAAACAAAATTAGTTTTTATGAATGGTGAAATATATAATTATAGGGAACTAAAAGAAGACTTAATAAAAAAGGGACATAAATTTAGTACTAATACTGACACTGAAGTATTAGTACACGGTTATGAAGAATATCGTGAAGAAATATTGGATAAACTTCGTGGCATGTTTGCATTTATAATATATGATATTAAGACTAAAGAATTATTTGGAGCAAGAGACTTCTATGGAATAAAACCACTTTACTATTATATTACAGATGATGAATTTATGTATGCAAGTGAGATAAAAAGTTTCTTAGCTCATCCTAATTTTAAAAAAGAACTGAATAGAGAAATGCTTGAGGACTATTTAACATTTCAATATAGTGTTGGCGAAGATTCGTTTTTTAAAAATGTATATAAATTAAGACCAGGTCATTATTTCAAATATAAAAATGGAAAATTAATTATAAATGAATATTATAGTATTAAATTTGAATGCGATGATACTAAAACAGAAAAAGAATGGAAAAAAGAAATAGAAGGGCTTCTTGAAGACACAATTAAGGCCCATAAAGTATCTGATGTTGAAGTAGGAAGTTTCCTTTCAAGTGGAGTAGATTCATCATATGTAGCTACCTCTAGCAATGTAGATAAAACATTTACTGTTGGTTGGGATAATAAAAAATATAGTGAAATAGATTATGCTAAAGAATTATCAAAAATGATAAATGTTAAAAACATAAGCAAGAAAATAAGCAAAAAGGAATATTTTGATAACTTTAGTAATATTCAGTATCTAATGGACGAGCCATTAGCGGATCCATCTGCTATCGCACTATACTTTGTCGCTAATATTGCATCAGACAATGTAAAAGTAGCCTTATCAGGAGAGGGAGCAGATGAAATATTTGGTGGATATAATATTTACCATGAACCATATTCAGTTGGATGGTATTATAAAATACCGTATAAATTAAGAAGACTCTTAGGAATACTTGTATATCCACTAAGACATCATCGAGGATTCAACTTTATTTATCGAAGAAGTCATGAATTAAAAGACCGTTATATTGGTAATGCCTTTATTTTTGAACCCGAAGAAACAAGAAAATTATTAAATTATAAGACAAAACCAACTACATATAAAGATTTAACAAGACAATATTACAATAAAGCAAGAAATTATGATCCAGTAACTAAAATGCAATATATTGATTTCAATTTTTGGTTAATTGGAGATATACTTTTAAAAGCAGATAAAATGTCTATGGCAAATTCCCTTGAAGTAAGAGTCCCTTTTCTAGATAGAATTCTAATAGATACAGTAAGAAAATTACCTACTAAATATAAAATAAAAGAAGGAAAAACAAAGTATTTATTTAGAGAGGTTGCTCATGATATCTTACCAGAAAAATGGTCAAACAAGAAGAAACTAGGTTTCCCAGTACCAATAAGAGAGTGGTTAAAAGAGGAAGACACATATAATCTTGTAAAAGAAAAATTTTCTAAATCAGAGGAATTCTTTAAACCAAATAAGATAATAAAATTACTCTATGACCATAAAAAAGGTAAAAAAGATAACAGTAGAAAAATATGGACCATTTATTCATTCCTAGTTTGGTATGATGAATATTTTAGTAAAAGATAGATAACATGTTTATCTTTTTCTTTTCATCCTTTATTATTTATGGTAAAATATAAATGATTGAAAGGAAAAAAATATGAAAGTAGGAATATGTAGTTTAGGATGCAAAGTAAATATATATGAATCAGAATTTGTAATAAGTAAATTAAAACAAAATAATTATAAAATAGTAAGTTTTGATGATGAAGCAGATATTTATATCATAAATACATGCTCTGTAACAAACGAAAGCGATAAAAAGTCAAGAAAAATGATAAATCGAGCAAGAAAGAATAATCCTGATGCATGTATTATCGTAATGGGTTGCTACAGTCAAGTGAGTTCCAATGAAATAGAAGCCGATATCATCCTTGGCAATAAAGATAAATCTAAGATAATAGAGATATTAGATGAATATTTAGAAACAAAAAGGAAACAAAAAATAATATATGATTTAAAAGAAACTGAATTTGAAAATATGGAAATTACAGATTTTGAAAATCATACAAGAGCTTTTGTCAAAATAGAGGATGGCTGCAATGCTTTCTGTTCATATTGTATTATTCCCTATACAAGGGGCAGGGTAAGAAGCAAGAAAGTGGAATCTGTTATAAATGAAGTAACAAATCTTGTGAATAAAGGATATAAAGAAATAGTATTAACGGGGATTCACACTGGAAGATATGGTATTGATATTAATTCTTCTCTAGAAGAACTTTTATCTAAATTAGTAGATATACCTGGTATTTTTCGAATAAGATTATCATCAATCGAAATAAATGAGATAACACCAGGCATAATAAAAATACTAAAAGAAAATAAAATTATGGCTAAACATTTACATGTACCAATCCAGTCAGGCAGTAATAAAATATTAAAATTGATGAATCGTAGATATAATAAAGAAGAATTCATAGCATTGATAGACAAATTAAAAGAAATACCAGATATATCTCTAACAACTGATCTAATTGTCGGCTTTCCTCATGAAACAGAAGAAGATTTTGAAGAGACAATTGAAACTTTAATGAAAATAAACTTTACGAAAATCCATACTTTCCCGTATTCTAGGCGAAAAGGAACACTTGCAGATGGTATGGATGAACAAGTTCCTTCGGAAATAAAAAAGAAAAGAGTACATAGGATATTAGAATTATCAAATAAATTTGAAAATAAATACTATGAAAGCAAAATAGGAATGATTTACGATGGTGTAGTAGAGCGTCATATAAATGGAACAATATTAGTTCACACATCCAACTTCATACCAATAATAGTTAATGATACAGAACTGAGTAACAATGATAGAGTAAAAGTAAGAATAGAAAAAGTTGATAACTTAAAAGTATATGGTAGAATACTTAAATAGCCATTTGCTAGTTAAAATATTGTGTACATTATATTATTAACTAAATATAAAGTACATAATTAAGTACAATAAAGTTAATTATTTATATATAAAATTACACAAAAAAATTATGTAGAAGTAATAAAAAAATATCAAATATCATTAGAGATATTTTTACAAATTATTGCTTGTAAAAAAATAATATCATGTTCTTGACAAAATATATATTTCATAATATCATATATTATATAGAAAGATATTTATAGAAGGAGGAGACAAAAAAATGAATAAAGTAAAAGTTTTAAAAATTATAGGTATTTTGTTAATAGTCGTTGCAATTGGAGCAGGCTGCTATTTCTTTATTGGAAGTAAAGGCGATAGTCCAAAAAACAGTGATAATTCAAATGAAATTACGCCAAATAAAGAGGAAGATACGAACAATAAAAGTGACTTTTGGCTTTCTGAAGCTGAAATTCCTTCAGAAACATATGAACTAAAAGTTAAAATATTAAATGATATTGCAGGTACACCGATTGATTTAAAAAAATTAGATAATAAAGGTTACACATTTAATTATACAGAATATGGTTCAGGGTCTTCAACTGATCATAAGGTTAATAGTATTTCAGAGGTGATTGGGGAATCATTTTATTCTGGTGAAAAAGAAATAACAGTAAAAAATAGTGCTGATGAAACAGTTTTTACTATTGAATTAAGTAATTCTTGTAAAAAGCAGGAATATAAAAGTTATCAAGAAGCAATAAATAATAAATGTTGGAAAATATATTTGAATGAAGAAAAATTATTTAATAAAACTTTTTCTAGTACTGGAACTGATAATTCTAAGCAAAAATTACAAGAGATGTTTAATCAATTAGGAAAACCAACACATATTTTTGTTAGGAAAAATGATAATCTAACTATGACAGGTAATGGAGTAGGACAACTATCTTTTGTTATAGTATATGATTATGGAGATTTCAAACTTAGTGTTTGGGCTTTAGATTCTTATAACAAAAAATATGATTATAGGATGCTGAATACTTATGGTTTATATTATTATACAAATGAGATGTATGGTGATGGAGATAATATGCATCCAAAAGATATAATTAATCAGTTAGTTAAGTAATGTGAATATAATTAATGAAAAACTATATAAAAAACAGTTTGTGTATAATATGAACTGTTTTTTTAAGTATATGATTATTTAACATTAAAAGTATGCGGTAAAATAAAACTTAGTATCTGAAAATATATTACATTTTTTAGAAAACATATAAATAACATTTCAACATTAACTAATTGACTTGATATTGTAAAACATGTTATAATTTATAACAGCTAATAATTAAAAAAATCAAGCATAATATATAAAATGGAGGTAAATATGCTAAAACTATTCAAAAATTTAAGAAAAAAAGATATATTTTATGCCCTAATATGTGCGTTATTAGTGGTGTTTCAAGTATGGTTAGAACTTAAAATGCCTGACTATATGTCAAACATTACACAACTTGTTCAAACAAAAGGAGCAAGTATGCCCGATATCTTAAGACAAGGCGGATACATGCTATTATGTGCTTTTGGCAGTTTAGTATCTGCTGCTATAATTGGATACTTCTCATCACTTGTAGCTGCATCTTTTTCATTTAGGACAAGGGGAAAAATATTTAAAAAAGTTGAAGATCTTCCTCTTGAAGAAGTAAAGAAATTTAGGGTGAGTAGTTTAATAACAAGGACAACAAACGATATAACTCAAATGGAAATGCTCCTTTCAATGGGATTACATTTAATGATAAAGTCACCTATAATGGCAGTATGGGCTGTTACCAAAATACTAGGAAAAAGTATTGAATGGAGTCTTATTACAGCACTAGCGGTTTTCATTCTTTTGATATCAGTTGGGATTATTATGAAGATAGTTATGCCAAGATTTAAAATAGTTCAGGATTTAATTGATAAAGTAAATGGCGTATCTAGAGAAAACTTATCAGGAATACGAGTAGTAAGAGCTTTTAATGCAGAAAAATATAGTGAAGATAAGTTTGAAAAAGTAAATAGTGACTTAACAAATAATCAATTATTTAATCAAAAAGCCTTTAATTATATGAGCCCAATTATGTCTTTAGTATTGTATGGCTTAACTTTATCAATCTATTTTGTTGGAGCAATTCTAATTAATACTGCTAATCTATCGGATAAAATCGTATTATTTGGTGACATGATTGTCTTTTCATCATACGCTATGCAAGTAATAATGTCCTTCTTAATGCTTGCCATGATTTTTATGATGATGCCAAGAGCAAGTGTATCTGCAAAAAGAATAAACGAAGTTATGGATAGCATAAATAATATTAAAAATGGTTTTATAAAAACTAACAAAACAGGACTTTCTGGTACTGTTGAATTTAAAAATGTATCATTTAAATATCCAGATGCCGATGAATATATATTGAAAAATATCAACTTTACTGCAAACAAAGGTGAGACAGTGGCTTTTATTGGTTCTACTGGTTCAGGAAAATCGACATTAATAAATTTAATACCAAGATTTTATGATGTTACAGATGGAGAAATATTAGTTAATGGAGTAAATATAAAAGACTATGATGATGAATATTTACATAATATTATCGGCTATGTACCCCAAAAAGCTGTCATGTTTTCTGGTACAGTTGAAAGTAATATTAATTATGGAAAATCAAAAAATAGAGTAACTAAACAAAAACTTGAAGAAGCTCTTAAAGTATCTCAAGCTTATGAATTTGTATCTAAACTAGATAAAAAAGAAAAATCTCATATAGCAAGTGGAGGTACTAATCTAAGTGGAGGCCAAAAACAAAGATTATCAATAGCTAGAGTAATTGCCAGAAATCCCGAAATATATATTTTTGATGACTCATTTAGTGCTTTAGACTATAAAACAGATATTACACTAAGAAAAGAATTAAAAAAATATACAGGAGGTTCTACTAATCTAATTGTAGCTCAAAGAATAGGAACAATACTTAATGCTGATAAAATAATCGTACTAGAAAAAGGAAGATGTGTTGGTATCGGTACTCATAAAGAGTTAATGAAAAATTGTGATGTCTATAAAGAAATAGCTCTATCTCAAGTATCAAAGGAGGAGTTAGAAAATGCAGGATAAAGAAAGAAAAAATAATCCTCCAAAAAGAGGTCCAATGGGAAGAGGAGTACCAGAAAAACCAAAAAACTTTGCAAGTGCTATTACTAAATTAACTTCTAGTTTAAAAAAATTTAAAGTACAAATATTTTTATCAATCATACTTGCAGGATTATCCGCAGTACTAGCTCTTAGTTCTCCTAATAGATTATCTACTTTAACAGATGAAATATCAAAAGGGTTAATTATAAATACAGATAATGGAACAAAATTAAGTGAGGATATCCTATCTACTTTAAATAAAGATAAATTACCAGAATTAATTAGTAATATACTTAACTTAAATATAAATGAAACAACTATTTATAAAGTAAATACTTCAGATATATCTAGTGATGATAAATTAAAGTTTAATAGTTCATTATCAAAAATAAATAGTGATAGAGAAAATACAATGAAGTATCTAGGAGAACTACCAGATAGTATCTTAGATTTACTACTAGAAGACTCTACATATAATGATATAAATATAACTAAAGAAGATAAAATATCTTTCTTAAAAATATTATCTAATATAAATATAGAAAGTAATGATTATTCATTTATAAAAGAATTACCAAGTAGTATAAAAAGTATTTTATTACCAACAAGTACTGTGGATAAAGAAAAAGTAACTACTGATGATAAAGTAGAATTTATTACTATTATGAGTAGTCTAAAAGAAAATACTCCTAAGAATGAAATATATAAAATAATGGGTACATTACCAGATAGCATCCAAAAGATAATCAATCCTAAAATGAATATGGATAGAGTAAAGAAAATAGTTATAATACTAGCAATCATTTATATACTAAGCTCACTATTTAATTTTATTCAAGGAAGAATAATGGTTATCGTATCAAATAAATATGCTAAAGATTTAAGAACTAAAATATCAAAAAAGATAAATAAATTACCACTTAAGTATTTTGATAATAACTTATCAGGAGATATTCTATCTAGAATAACAAATGATGTTGATACAATAGCTCAGTCCTTAAATCAAAGCCTAGCCACTTTAGTATCATCATTAACACTATTTATCGGTTCTATAATTATGATGTTTGTAACTAACTGGATCTTAGCCTTAACAGCAATTTTATCTAGTATCTTTGGATTCATCTTTATGTTTATTATCTTAGGCAAATCACAAAAATACTTTACCCAAAGACAAGAAGAATTAGGTAATTTAAATGGTTATATTGAAGAAGCATATTCGGGATTAAATGTCTTAAAAACATGTAATGCTAAAGATGAGTCTAATGAAAAATTTGATAAATTAAATGAAAAATTATATGAATGTAACAGAAAGAGTCAGTTCTTATCAGGACTTATGCATCCAATGATGGGCTTTATTGGAAACTTTGGTTATGTCTGTGTATGTATAGTAGGAGCCTTACTTGCCTCTAAAGAGATAATAACTTTTGGTGTAATTGTAGCCTTCATTATGTATGTAAGACAGTTTACTAATCCACTATCGCAAATAGCTCAAGCAATGACCAGTATGCAATCAGTTGGGGCAGCATCCGAAAGAGTCTTTGAATTTTTAGATGAAGAAGAGATGACTGCTGAAAAAGAAGTAATAAGGTTAGATAAAGATAAAGCAAAAGGTAAGATTGAATTCAATCATGTTAAGTTTGGATATAACGAAGATAAAATAATAATCAAAGACTTTAGTGCCATAGCTAAACCTGGTCAAAAGATAGCCATCGTCGGCCCAACTGGCGCAGGTAAAACAACAATGGTAAACTTACTTATGAAATTCTATGAAATAAATTCTGGTGATATCAAGATAGATGATATATCTATTAAAGATTTAACTAGAGAAAATATTCATGAATTATTTACTATGGTTCTTCAAGATACATGGCTATTTAATGGTACAATAAAAGAAAATATTGTCTATAATAGAAAAAATATATCTGATAAAAAAGTCAAAGAAGTATGCGAAGTAGTCGGAGTAGACCACTTTATCAAAACACTATCTGATGGTTATAATAGCACTGTATCAGATAATGACAGCATATCCGCTGGTCAAAGACAATTACTTACAATAGCAAGAGGTATGATCGAAGACTCACCATTCTTAATCCTAGATGAAGCAACATCTAATGTTGATACCAGAACAGAAGAATTAGTTCAAAAAGCTATGGATAAATTAATGGAAAATAGAACCTCATTTATCATAGCACATAGACTATCTACGATAAAAAATGCCGATCTAATATTAGTAATGAATGAAGGAAATATTATCGAACAAGGCACCCATGAAGAATTAATCAAAAAGAATGGCTTCTATGCTAATCTATATAATTCCCAATTTGAAAGTATTAATTAAAAAATGTAATCTATTTGGTTACATTTTTTTGATAAAAAAACTAAAACCAGTTAAGATTTTAGTTCTAGTTACATGTTAAATACTTCACTATGGCTACCAGTATTGATTAATAACAATATTAATTCATTGTTATCATACTTATATACAAGAAGCCACTCAGGCTCAATATGGCATTCTTTACAATTCGTATAATATTTATCATTTATTAAATTATGATTTTTATATTTTGACTCTAATTCTTCTCTAAATGCTAATTTATCTACAACAACTTGAAGTTTATTTAAGTCTTTTCCTTACTTTAATGCTATCTTTAAATTCTTTTTAAATCTGTTAGAATATACAACTTCATACTTATATTTAGTCATCAGATAATAAAGACTTTTTTAAATCTTCCCAGTTATCATAACGAGGATATTTATTAGGATTATTAATCATTTCATCTACTTCTTTAAGTGCCATAATCATATCTTTATTAGGTTTAGGATTTACTACTTCAAATGGAATGCCATCTCTCTTAACAATTTGTGCTAAAAACATATTAATAGCGGTACTCATATTAAGACCTAGTCCTTTTAATATATTAGTAGCTTCTTCTTTAGTTTTAGTATCAACGTTTACATTAATCGCAGAAGTTAAACTAGCCATAAACATCATCTTCCTTTCTTCTATAATAATAGCATATAATTTTAAAAAATGTCAACATAGTATGTAGTTATTATATAGATATAATCTATATTATTATTATTATACGCTAATAAATAATAATTATGTATTGTAAATATAAGTAAATTATATTATGAATAATCATGAACTTGCTAAAAAAACAATATTCAAGTATAATAATAATAGTGTATAAATAGAGAGGATATTATTATGGGAATATTTGATTTTAGATTATTAAGTTTTATCGGAATAAAGAAAACACCTAAAGCACCATGGAGCAAATACTATAAAAAGACTTCTATGAAGATAAAACTAAGAGATGAAAACATCTATGATTACATGAAAAGAAAAATGATCAAACATCATTTCGAAAATAATATAGCAATTAATTATTTTGGTACTAAGATTATCTACAAAGAATTTATAAATAAAATAGATAATTGTGCTAATAAATTTTTAAGTATAGGAATAAAAAAATATGATATTGTAACAATACTATCTGCTAATGTTCCTGAAGCCTTAATATCATTTTATGCCTTAAATAAAATAGGAGCAGTATCTAATATTTTACACCCATTACTATCGGAAAATGAAATATTAGAGGCCTTAAATAAATATGATACAAAATGCTTAATAGCCTTAGATATAACACTTGATAAAGTAAATAAAATAATTCCTAAAACAAAAGTAAAAAAAGTAATCGTAATAAGTCCATCTAATTCTATGAATATCTTACTAAAAACCTTATATAATGTTAAAACATTTAAAACAAAATATAAAATAATAACAAACTTATCAAGTAAATATATGTCATGGAATAAATTTATGAAAATAAGAAATAAAGATATTTACTATGATAAAGCATCATTAAAAGATGATCCAGCTTTAATATTGCAGAGCGGAGGATCTACTGGTACACCTAAAGGAATAGTATTATCTAATGGCAATGTTAATGCTTCAACAGTAGCGGCTATTAATGCTTATCCCGATTTATGTAAAAATGATCGAATACTTGGTATTATGCCAATCTTTCATGGCTTTGGATTAGAAGTATCAATAAATGATGCCTTTTGTGTAGGAGCAGAAGTAGTATTAATCCCAACATTTAAAGCAAGTGAATTTCATAAATTACTAATTAAACATAAACCAACCGTAATTGTAGGAGTACCAACACTATTTGAAGCACTTACTACTAATAAAAACATGGATAATGTTGATTTATCAAACTTAAAATATGTAATCGCCGGAGGCGATACTCTAAGTAAGAAAAGAGTTGAAAATATAAATGACTTCCTACATCGACATAAAGCTAAAACAAATATGATTCAAGGTTATGGACTTACTGAAGCCGTTGCCACAGCTTCTGTTGATTTAAGAGATTTATCTAGACCAGGTACCATAGGAATCCCTTGGCCGGGAATATATATTGGAATATTTGAGCCTAATACTGATAAGGAATTAGATTATGATAATGATGGAGAAATATGTATATGTGGACCTACTATAATGCTTGGTTACTATAATAATGAAGCTGAAACAAACATAACATTAAAACATCATAAAGATGGAAATATTTGGCTCCATACTGGAGACATTGGGTCGATGGATAAAGATGGCTTTATCACATATAAGCAAAGACTAAAAAGAATGATAATAACTTCAGGATATAATGTATATCCATCTCAAATAGAAGAAGTTCTCATGACTCATGAAGCAGTACTAAATGTTTCAGTAATAGGTATTCCTCATCCATATAAAAAGGAAGTAGCCAAAGCATTTATAGTATTAAAAAAAGGATATAAAAAGAGTGATGAATTGAAAGAAGAACTTATAAAACTATGTAGAAAGAATCTAGCAGTATATTCAATACCTAAAGAAATAGAATTCATAGATAGTCTACCTAAAACAATAGTAGGTAAAGTAGACTTTAACAAATTAAGAGAAAAAAGTATAAGATTGGAGAAGATAAAAGATGTCAAGAAGTAATGCCAAAAGAATAAAAATAGGAGGAATGAGTCAATTATTAATAGACTTAAAACCAAGAAGATGTGATGCTGATGTATTTCTAAACACACCAGTGGACGTGACAAATTTAGTAAAATATATCGATGATAAAAAGAAAGAAGGAGAAAAAGTAACATACTTTCATGCTTTCCTATTAGCCTTAGCAAAAACTATATATAATAGACCAAAATTAAATAGATTTATTGCTAATAGACACATGTATGAACACACTAATGTTGTCATATCATTTGTAGCTAAAGTAGAATTTGAAGATGATGCCGAAGAATTAATGTTATTAATTGAAGTGTCTCCTGATGACAATTTAGAATCAATATCAAAAAAAATCAAAGACAAAATAGCAGATTTAAGAGAAAAGAAAGTAGATAAAAAAGGAGCAAATTCCGCTATTGATACCTTAGGGAAACTTCCTAATATCATAAGAGTACCACTAGTAGGAACACTAAAATGGATGGATAAAGTAGGATGCCTTCCTAAAACTCTACAGGAAGATGACTTATATTTTGCATCAGCAATAGTAACTGATATTGGCTCATTAAAATCAGATTCAATATATCATAATAATACCAACTTTGGTACCTGTTCATCAATTACTGCTATAGGAGAAATAAGAGATACCGTAAAAGTAGTAGATGGAAAAGAAAAGATAATCAAATCAGCAAACTTTGGTATTAATTTTGATGAAAGAGTAGCAGATGGTTTCTATATGATAAAAGCCTTTAAAATGTTAGAATACATAATAGAAAATCCTCATCTACTAGAAGAAAGAGCAGATACTAAAATAACTCTTCCAGGTACAAAGAAGAAAATGTAAATAAAATGTAAATCAGAATATAACATCTTGTAAATAATAAATAAATATGTTATATTCTTATTATAGAAGAAGGAGTTGAAAAAATGAAAAAAATAAAATTAGCAAAAGAAGAAGACAAAGATCAAAAAACACTGGTTAAAGAATACAAAAGATTAGAAATATTTATAATAATATTTATGGTAATAGCAATATGTCTAGGTACATTCTATTTTAATGTCATATGTTTCGGAACTGAGTGTGAAAACAAATCACCGGCACCACTTATTATAATTAATACAGATAAGACAAATACTAATAGTGAAGTAATCGAAGAAGATAAATTACCAGAGTGGGCTGAATATTTGTTATCGCAAAACATAAAGGAAATAGCTGTTTACAATCGTAAGAAAGATGAATCATTTAATCCTGGAGATAGTTGTCCAGACCCAGAGTACATAACAAAAGAACAATTGAAATCTATCTTGAAAGAAATGACAAAATCCAAGTTATCAAAGTATGTTAATGCTTCGGGTTTTGGTGGCGTATGTGTAAAAAATATTCTTGTTAAGTATAATGATACTAATCAATTAGAAATATATGATTTTAAATATATTATACCTAAAGATAATAGTATAAAATCATTACTTGAAAAAGAACAATACACTGAAGATAGTTCAATGAAGGGCAGAGAAGAATTCGATGACTGGTATTCATATGACTGGGATACATCATATATAGATGCATTATTAGGTTAAAAGTAATATTAGATTTTTAAAATGTAACCAAATAGGTTACATTTTCTTTTTATCTAGAATAAAATATATATACTAGATTATACATAATAAAGGTATTATCAAAGTAACTTGTTACTTTGACCACGAAGTGGAAATAACATAATAAAATAAGTAAATTACTTGACACTAACTCTTGATAAAATAAAATAAGTAAAGTATAATTAAATAAGAGAATAGGTGATAAACAAATGAAAAAAATATTATTATGTATAATGGATGGAGTTGGATTAACTAAAGAAAAAAAATATAATGCCGTATATAATGCTAAAACTCCTGTACTAGATAAATTATGGGATAAATATCCAAACTGTTTACTTGAAGCATCATCTACCTATGTAGGACTTCCTAAGGGAAATATGGGAAACAGTGAAGTGGGACATATGAATATAGGAGCAGGCCGTATAGTATATCAATCTTTAGAATTAATTAATAGTAAAATAAAAGATAAATCGTTTTATGATAATATTGAATTTTTAAAAGTGATAAATCACGTCAAAGACAATAATTCCAAATTACATCTAATAGGATTACTGCAATCTGGGGAAGTACATTCCCATATTAATCATTTATTTGCCTTACTTGATTTATGTAAGAAAGAAAAAGTTAAAGAAGTATATATTCATGCTTTTACTGATGGGAGAGATGCAAGCCCAACAAATGGGATTAAATATATAGAATTATTAGAAAAGAAAATAAAGAGCATTAAACTAGGGAAAATAGCTTCTATTAGTGGAAGATATTATGGAATGGATCGAGATAATAGATTTGATAGGGTAAAGAAAAGTTATGATGTAATGACTACCCCTGGAGAAGTAAAAGATGCAAAAAAAGGCTGGAAAGAAAGCCAAAAAAATGGAGTGACAGATGAATTCATTGAACCATTTAGGGCTTGTGATAATGGTTATATTACCGATAATGATGGAATAATTTTCTTTAACTACAGACCAGATAGAGTAAGAGAACTTGCCAGCATTCTTACTAATGATAAGTATGAAGCCTTTGATAGAAAAAAAATAAATAATTTAAAAGTAGTTACCATGATGAAAGTAACTGATACAGTTCTTTGCCCTAATGCTTTTGAATTAGAAAAACCACAAAATACTTTAGGGGAATATATATCAAGTAAGGGGCTATCCCAACTTAGAATAGCAGAAACAGAAAAGTATGCTCACGTTACATATTTCTTTGATGGAGGAATAGATAAAGTATATGAGAATGAAAAAAGAATATTAGTGCCAAGTCCTAAAGTAGCAACATATGATTTAGAACCCCAAATGAGTGCTAACATGATAACAGCTTCTCTCGTTAAAGAGATAACCAATAACCATGAAGACTTAATAATATTAAATTTTGCTAATGGAGACATGGTAGGACATACTGGAGACTATAATGCCGCAATTAAAGCAGTAGAAACTGTAGATTCATGTATTGGCAAAATACTAGATAATATCTCATTAGATGAATATACATTAATAGTAACCGCCGATCATGGAAACTGTGAAGTAATGAAAAACAAGGACGGTAGTATTAATACAAGTCATACCACCAATGTTGTCCCATTTATTGTAACAGATAAAAAACTAAAACTAACAAATGGTAAACTAGGAGATATAGCACCAACTATACTATACTTAATGGGACTAGATATACCTAAAGAAATGACTGGTAACATATTAGTAAAGAAAAAAAAGAGTCGTAATAATTAATTACGATTTTTTAATTATAGTTTTTTAGTGACAATAGATAAAATATTTGTTATAATTTATATAGGTAAAGGAGTACGATAAAAAATGTTAAATCTATTAAATAACCCAAATTTTGATAATGAAAGAAATATTCTAAATGCAGATTTATTCGTAAATAACCTAAAAAATAATCTAAAAGCTTTTGGCTTTAATCCTAAAGTAAAATATAATGTATACAGACATGTTACAATCTATAATATATCATGGAATGATGATAAAACCTATAATGATATTATTGAATTTAAAAAAGAAATAGCCTTATCTTTAGGAATTAATGCAAATGAATTAAAGATAAAGAAGTTATCAGATAATGAAATAGAAATAAAAGTCAGTAATATGAAAGTAGAACCATTATCACTAAAAGAATTATTATCATTATACAAAAAAGACAATACATTTAAAGTAATGTTAGGATTAGATGAATCAGATAATCCTGTATATTTTGATTTTGATAAAGAAAAGAGCTTATTGGTTACTGGGGTTACAGGTATAGGCAAAACAAATCTATTTAATAATATTATTATGAATATCTTAATATATCATAAAGATGTAAAAGTAGTAATATTAGATTCACAAAGTATTAATTATAATCAGTATAGTGAAGTATACGAAGTGGTTAATAAAGAACATGATATAATAGATAGAATTAGAAGCCTAAGAAAAGAATTTGAAGAAAAAATAAAAAGTGGTAACAAAGATAAAGTGGTAGTTTTTATTGATGAAATATATGAAATATTGAAACTTGATAATAGTATTAAAAATGACATAAATTATTTACTAGAATTAGGTAGTATAAGTGGTATGCATTTAGTAGTATCTACTGATAGCATATTAGAAGAAGATACTTATAATTTATTTAATAGAGATAATATTGCCAAAATAGCCTTCTATTTAACAAGCAGAGGAGAATATAACATGTTTATTGGTAAAGTAGTAAGAGGAAGTCTTAATAACGATGGAATGTACTTAGATAGCAATAATAACCTTACTAGAATAATCGTACCATTAGTTGAAGATAATGAAGTAGAAAGAGTGGTTAGCTATGTCAAAGAAGAAATCAAAGAAAAAAAATAAAATCTTTACCATTATATTAGCCTTTTGTGATATAGTAGCTATTACAGTATTATTTCTATTATATGGACCATATAGAGGATTTAGAGATTGGCTAGTAACTACTGCCATGAGCACAATGCATCATCAATATTTTGCTACGACTTTTTACAGTGAGGATGCTATAAATAGAGTACTAGAAGATAACGTTGTTATCGAGCCAGAATTTAATACTGATATCAATTTAATAGTTGCAGAGAAAAATACCTATATAGATGAATACGATAAAGAAATATTAGATCATAGTGATAATGACCTATATAAAATTATTGAAATAAAAGGTAAAGGATATAATGGATATATGGCTGCTATATATGATCCTTCAAAAATAAAACTAGTAACTAGTAAATATTTAGGTACAAAAGGTGAATATTTAGTAGATATGGCAAAAAGAGAAGGAGCAGTACTAGCGATTAATGGCGGCGGTTTTGTTGATGTAAATGGCTTTGGAAATGGTGGTTCACCAGTAGGAACAGTTATCAAAAATGGGAAAATACTAAGTACTGGAAGTGGAGCAGCTGGCAGAGGAATAATCGGCTTTACAAATGATGATAAATTATATTTAGGAAAAATAAGTGAAGAAGAAGCTGTACGTATCGGTATAAGGGATGCTGTTGAATTTGGACCATTCTTAATAGTTAATGGACAGTCTAGTTTTATAAATGGTAATGGAGGCTATGGTCATCATCCAAGAAGTGCTATAGCACAAAGAAAAGATGGCATAGTCCTATTTCTCGTAATCGATGGTAGAAGTCTAAAAAGTAAAGGTGCTGATATGAATGATCTAGTAGAAATATTACTTAGATATCATGCCTATAATGCTGCTAATCTAGATGGTGGTAATTCTAGTGTGCTAGTCGTAGATAATGAAATAATTAATCATCCATATAACTGGGATAATGATGAAGTAACAAGACCAATACCCGATGGTTTTATACTAGTTCCATAAAAAATATAATTACTTTTCAAAATTATATGTGTAATAAAAAAAGAGTTTTTGTTAAATATATAATTAAGGAGAGTAATTTTTTATGTCAAAAAAAAGAACACTTATATTAAATATACTATTGATAGTAATACTTTTTATTATATCCCTAGCAATTATTATTCCAAAAACCTATGCTTATTCTGGAACTAATATTTCTTATATTTATAGTGAGAATGTAATAACAAGAAATGAAATAAAAATATATTCTTTAAAAGATAATAATTATATAGAAAGTGGTTCGATAGGTAAAAATGTAGAATTATCTTTAGAAAATATAGATAATAAATTTTTTAAGATAAAAGATTTTGATGATTATTATATTAGATATAATGATCTAGAAGAATTATCTAATCGAACTATTTATGATGATAGATATAAAGAATATATTCTCTTTAACTATAATGTAGAAACAGATAATATAACAATACTTTATGATGAAAATGATAATATGATTTATACATTTAAAAAAGGATATTCATTACCATTAATTATCAAAGATGAAGATAAATATGGTGTGGAATTTAATAATAGACTTCTATATATAAAGAAAGAAGATAGTGCATTAGTAGAACATCATAATACCGATTTAAATAATTCATCAGGAGTAGGAGTACTAAACTACCATGCTTTCTATGATGAAAATGATCCAAATGATAGTTGCCCTACTGTTATATGTCACCCTAAATCACAATTTATCGAACAGTTAAACTTTTTCAGAGATAATAATATTTTAACATTAAAAATGAAAGAATTAGAAGATTATATTGATGGTAAAATAAATTTGCCTAAAAGTGTCTTAATAACAATAGATGATGGAGGAAGAGATAAAATAGCTGTGGATCTTCTAACAGAATATAAAATGTATGCTACAATATTTTTGATAACAGCTTGGTTTGATGAAGAATCTTATTATAAAACAGATTATATAGAACTACATTCCCATACTCATAATATGCATAATACAGGAGAGTGTCCAGGAGGACAAGGAGGAGCTATAAAATGTTGGCCAAAAGAAAAGATACAAGAAGATTTAAGACAAAGTAGAGAAGAATTAAATGGAAGTACATATATAGCATATCCCTTTTACGAATATAACGACTATTCAATAGAAAACTTAAAAGAAGCAGGTTTTACCATGGCTTTCATTGGAGATACAGTTAATGGCGATGATTTAGTTCATGTTGGTAGTAATAAATATCTTTTACATAGATTTGTAATAGTAACAAGTACCACAATTAATAATTTAAAAGACTATTTTGATCAAATAAAGTAATATAAATACTATTGTTACTTTATTTTTTTATATCAAAATCATATTTTGCCATTAAAAAAAACACTTTTTGACTAGACTAAAAGCTCTAGTTATGTTATAATTTCATTAGTATGGATGTGAGATTTATATATGGGTAGAAAAAGAAAAAGTAGAAAACCAAAAAGTAATAATAAAAAAATATTCAATGTCATAGCAATTATATCTATCTTAATAGCAGTTATATTTGGAATTATGTTATATGTTTTAGGTATGGTTCCAGAAAAATATTTACTAATTGTATACACAATATTTATAATTTTATATTTGTTATTATCTTTCTTAGTTTTTAAGAAAAATATAAAAAAATCTATTAAAATATTTTGCATAGTACTATTTATTATATTTGATATAGTATTTAGTGTAGGCATCAGTTATATAAGCAAAACTATTGGTTTTATTGATGTAATAAATAATGAATTATTTCAAAAAGAAGAATTTTATATCATGGTCAAAAAAGAATCTAATATAGATAAAATAGAAGATTTATCTGATAAAATAGTAGGAGTATATTCCTCATTGAATAGTAATAAAGCAATTAAAACGCTAGATAAAAAAGTAGAAACTACCACTACTAAATATACAGATGCCATATCAATGTTTGATGATTTAAATGATGATAAAATAGATGCTGTATTAATAAATGGATCAATAAAAAATCTATTTAACGATGAACTTATAGATACCGCTGATAATTTAAAAGAATTATATACTTTATCAGTACCTATTAAGAAAAATGATACTGAAGTATTAAAATTTGTAGATATAACTAGAAAACCATTTAATATTTATGTTGCTGGTGGTGATGCCTATGGTAGTATCGATAATGTAACAAATACCGATGTAAATATGATTATAACAGTAGATCCGGTAAGTAAAAAAATACTACTTACTTCAATACCAAGAGACTATTATGTAAATCTTCCTAGTTTTGGAGAAAATGCATATGATAAACTAACTCATGCTGGATATTATGGCATTGAAGAATCAATCAAAGCAATAGAAAAACTATTAGATATAGATATTAACTACTATGTAAAAGTAAATTTCTCTACAATTGAAGGTATTGTTGATGCAATAGATGGAGTAGATGTTCAGTCAGATTTTAATTTTTGTGTAGGTAATAAATGCTTTAAAAAAGGTATTAATCACCTTGATGGTAAGAGTTCTCTTACTTTTGCTCGTGAAAGACATTCCTTTTCAGATGGCGATGTTCAAAGAGTAAAGAATCAACAAAAGGTAATTGAGGCAATTATAAATAAAGTAACGTCATCTACAAAACTAGTAACTAATTTTACAAGAATATTAGATAGCGTAAGTTCAAGTTTATCAACAAACATGGATAGTAAGAGTATTAATAAATTTGTAAAGATGCAGCTTAATAGTATGAGCAATTGGGAAATTGAAAGTCAGAATTTAATTGGAACAGATTACACTTCGACAAGCACATATACATTTCCAGGCCTTAATTTGTATGTTATGAAAAAAAACGAAGAATCTGTTAATAAAGCAAAGGAAAAAATTAGAGAAGTAAAGAGGTAGTATTATGAGAATTTTATTTATAACATCAGACTATAAGACTCCTGATAAAGGAAGTAATATTTATACCGATTTGGCATATACGTTACATAAAAAAGGACATCAGATTAAGGTGGTTGTAGCGGAGGAAAAAAAGAATACCAAAACAACATATTTAAATGAAGAAAATGAAATTCCCGTTTTACGAGTAAAGACAGGAAATCTTTATGAAGTAGGGTTAATAGAAAAAGGATTAACTTTCTTAACTGTTGCCAAAGATTTGAAAAAGGGCATAAAAAAATACTTTAATGAAGAAAAATTTGATTTAATATTATTTCAGTCACCACCATTAACCATGCAATCAACTGTTAGATGGGCAATGAAAAAATATCATGCCAAATCTTACCTTATGATGAAAGATATCTTTCCTCAAAATGGTTTAGATATAGGCCTATATACTAAGGCGAATCCAATGTACTTATATTTTAAAATTCAAGAAAAAAAATTATACAAAACAGCTTCAAAAATAGGATGCATGTCACAGGGAAATATTGATTATCTATTAGATCATAATAACTTTTTAGAAAAAGACAAATTAGAGTTATTTCCCAATACGGCTATAATAAAAAATGCTAACCAAAGCAAACAAGAAAAAAAATATATTCGTGAGAAATATGGTTTAAAAGAAGACGATGTGGTGGCAATTTTTGGAGGAAATTTTGGCAAACCCCAAGGTTTAGACTTTATGTTAGAGGTAATTAATAAATATCAAAAGAATAAGCAATTAAAGTTTGTTTTAATCGGTAAAGGTACTGAAAAGCAAAAAATATATGAAATAATAAAGAAGAAAAACATCAAAAATGTTTTAACCTTTGATTATATTCCAAGGGAAGAATATGAAAAATTAACTAGAGCATCAGATATAGGATTAATATTTTTAGATCATAGATTTACAATTCCTAATTATCCATCAAAAACATTGTCATATTTTGAATCATCACTTCCGATAATGGCTGCAACTGATGCTAGTACTGATTATAAAGATATGATAATTAAAGAGAATTGTGGTTTTTGGTCCTTGAGTGGTGACATAAAAGATTACACCAAAAAGTTTAATAAATTAATTGAAAACGAATCATTAAGAAAAAAAATGGGCAAAAATGGACGAAAATATTACGAAGAAAATTGTAACGTTGATTTGTCAGTTAAGATACTAGAACAATATATGGAGGATTTAAAAGATGTTTAAAGATAAAGTTTTATTAATAACCGGAGGAACTGGTTCGTTTGGAAATGCAGTTTTGAAAAAATTTCTAGAAACAGACATAAGAGAAATAAGAATTTTTTCTAGAGATGAAAAAAAGCAAGAAGACATGCGCATAAAGTATAAGAATGATAAAATAAAATTTTATATCGGTGATGTTAGAGATTACCGCAGTATCGACGATGCTATGGATGGTGTTGATTATATATTCCATGCTGCTGCTTTGAAACAAGTTCCTAGTTGTGAATTTTATCCTGTCCAAGCTGTTAAAACAAATATTTTAGGTACAGAAAACGTTCTTGAAGCTGCAATAAATCATAATGTAAAAAAAGTTATTGTACTAAGTACTGATAAAGCGGCATATCCAATTAATGCTATGGGAATGAGTAAAGCATTAATGGAAAAAGTTGCTGTTGCTAAAGGAAGAGATTTAAAAGAAGGACAAACTGTAATCTGTAGAACAAGATATGGAAATGTTATGGCATCACGTGGTAGTGTAATACCATTATTTTGTGAGCAGATTAAAGAAGGAAAACCTCTTTCAATAACAAATCCAGATATGACTAGATTTATGATGACTTTAGAAGATGCTGTTGACCTTGTTATTTATGCCTTTGAACATGGAGAACAGGGAGACTTATTTGTCCAAAAAGCTCCAGCAGCCACTATTGATACATTGGCAAAAGCAGTTAAAGAACTAAAGCATAGTAATGTGCCTATTAATTGTATTGGAACTAGACATGGTGAAAAATTATATGAAGTATTAGTAACCAAAGAAGAAATGGTAAATGCCATAGATATGGGAGATTATTATCGTATACCAGCAGACAATAGAAATTTAAATTATCAAAAATATGTTGATCAAGGAAATGCAAGTTTGGATAATGTTGAAGATTATAATTCTCATAATACTAAGAGATTAGATGTTGAAGGAATGAAAGAATTACTTCTTAAATTAGATTTATTTAGTGATTGTAAATAAGAGGAATATATGAAAGTATTAATAACAGGAGCAAACGGTTTCGTAGGAAAGAATCTAATAAGTCATTTAAGCCTAAATAAAGATATTGAAGTATTAAAATATGATATTGATTCAACAGAAGAAGAATTAGATAAATATACAATGGAATGTGATTTCGTATATCATCTAGCGGGAGTTAATAGACCACAAAATACAAGCGAATATATGGAAGGTAATTTTGGTTTTACTAGTGTTTTATTAAATAAATTAATAGAAAATAATAATAAATGCCCAATAATGATATCTTCATCTATTCAGGCAGAACTTGATAATGATTATGGTAAATCTAAAAAAGCTGGAGAAGATTTAATATTCAAATATGCAAAAGATAATAATGTTAAAGTATATGTATACAGATTTCCAAATTTATTTGGAAAATGGTGTAGACCTAATTACAATAGTGTCATAGCAACATTTTGCAATAATATAGCAAACAATTTAGAAATAGTAGTAAATGATGAAAATAAAGAATTAAATCTTGCTTATATTGATGATGTATGTGAAGAATTAATTAGATGTTTAAGTGATAAAGCTCATAGAGAAGGAAATTTTTATTATATTCCAATAACTTATGTAAAATCTTTGGGTTATATTGCTAACTTAATTAAATCATTTAAAGAAAATGATAGAGGTATAATGGTTCCTTCGACAGGAGATGAATTTACTAAAAAGCTTTATGCAACTTATATTAGTTATGCCCCTTTAAAGGAAATGGTAGTGGACTTAGAAGAACATCGAGATAATAGAGGATTATTCTGTGAATTAGTTAGAACAAAAGAAGCTGGTCAAGTATCAGTATCAACAACAAATCCTGAAATCATAAGAGGAGGGCACTATCATCATACTAAAATGGAAAGGTTTATCGTCATAAAAGGAAAAGCAAAAATAAAATTTGAACATGTAATTACTCATGAAACATATGAGTTTGAAGTAAGTGGTGACAAACTACAATATGTAACAATACCAGTAGGATATCAGCATAGTATTAATAATGTTGGTAATGAAGAATTGATATTAATATTATGGGCAAATGAATTATTTGATTCAAACAGAACAGATACCTATGTAATGGAGGAAACTCAAGATGAATATAAAAAAAGACTACACAAATATTAAATGGAAAGAAAATGGTAAATTAAAATTGTTAATAATTGTAGGAACAAGACCTGAAATAATAAGATTAAGCGCAGTAATAAATAAATGTAGAAAATATTTTGATTGTATACTAGCTCATACTGGACAAAACTATGATTATAATTTGAATGGAATATTCTTCAAAGACTTAAAATTAGGTGATCCAGAAGTTTATATGGATGCCGTAGGAAAAGACCTTGGAGAAACAATTGGAAATATCATTAATTCATCGTACAAATTAATGAATACAATTAAACCAGACGCTTTATTAATACTAGGGGACACCAATAGTTGTTTATCCGCTATTGCTGCTAAGAGATTACATATACCAATTTTTCATATGGAAGCTGGTAATAGATGTAAAGATGAGTGTTTACCAGAAGAAACCAACAGGAGAATAGTAGATATTATCTCTGATGTTAATATGGCATATAGTGAACAAGCTAGAACATATTTACATGAGTGTGGTCTTCCAAAAGAGAGAACATATGTAACTGGTTCTCCAATGGCAGAAGTATTATCAAATAATTACGATGAAATACTAAAATCAGATATATTAACAAGATTAAATTTAGAAAAAGGTAAATATATCCTATTATCCGCTCATCGTGAAGAAAACATTGATACAGATGAAAATTTTATAAGTTTATTTACTGCTATTAATGAATTAGCAGAGAAATATAATATGCCTATTTTATATTCATGTCATCCTAGAAGTAAGAATAAACTAGAAAAAATGAATTTTAAACTAGATGAAAGAGTAATAAAACACGAACCTTTAGGATTCCATGACTACAATAATTTACAAATGAATGCCTTTTGCGTAGTATCTGATTCCGGTACCTTACCTGAGGAAAGTTCCTTTTATATATCTAAAGGAAAATCATTTCCTGCTGTTTGTATAAGAACAAGTACCGAAAGACCAGAAGCATTAGATAAAGGAGATTTTGTACTAGCGGGTATTAATACAAAAGATTTACTAAATGCAGTAGATCTTGCTGTATCTATGAATAACAATAATGATTTAGGTCTACCAGTACCTAATTATATAGATACAAATGTAAGTGATAAAGTTGTTAAAATAATTCAAAGTTATACTAGTATTGTAAATAAGATGGTATGGAGAAAAAATAAACAGTGGTGATAGTATGAAGAAATTAGTATTATTAAATGTTGTATGTAATGGCTCTACAGGAAAAATAATGTGTGATTTAGCGAAATCTGCAAGCAATAATGGTTATGATGTTACATGCATTTATGGTCGTGGAAATCCCAAAGAAGATGTTAATTGCCTTAAATTTAATAGCAAAATAGGAATATATTTTCATGTCTTTTTAGCTCGTTTAGGTTTCAATGGACATGGGTCATATTTTGCCACAAAAAAGATAGTAAAATATTTAAAAAAAACAAATCCGGATATCATACATATGCATAATATACATGGATATTGGATAAATTTAAAAGTATTATTTAAATATTTAAAAAATGATTATAATGGTAAAATTATATGGACTTTGCATGACTGTTGGTCATTTACAGGACATTGCTCTCATTTTGTATCAGCTAATTGTAATAAATGGCAAGAAGGATGTATGAAATGTCCACAACTTAAATCCTATCCTAAAGAATACTTTGATACCACTAGAAGAGAATACCGATTAAAAAAGAAACTATTTAGTAACCTAAATGATTTGCAGATTATAACTCCATCGAATTGGTTAAAAAAAATAGTTGAAAAATCATTTTTAGGTAAATATCCAATTAAAACTATACACAATGGTATTAATTTGGACATATTCAAACCAGTGAATGATAAAAATATTAAAGGAAAATATAATATACCTGATAATAAGATAGTATTGTTAGGTGTTGCTAATATTTGGGAAGAAAGAAAAGGACTAAATATTTTTATTGAATTATCAAAAATGATAGATAAAGATGAGATTATAGTATTAGTTGGTGTAAATGATAAACAAATAATAGAATTACCATCAAATATTATAGGCATTAAAAGAACAGAAAATCAAAAAGAATTAGCTAGTTTATACTCAATAGCAGATGTATTTATTAATCCTTCTGTTGAAGAAACGTTTTCTCTTGTTACTGTCGAAGCATTAGCTTGTGGCACTCCAACAATAGTTTGTGGAATGAGTGCCCCTAGAGAATTATTAACTGAAGATGTAGGAATGGTTATTAATAATGTTAATCCTGAGGATTATTATAATGCATATAAGAAAATAATAAAAGAAAAATATGATAAAAAACAAATACATAATTATTCAAAAAAATTTAATAACAAAAATATGCTTAAAGAAAATATTAAAATATATGAGGAGCGAAAATAATGGAAATATTATATATATCTTCAGTTCCATCAAAGGAACAATTCAATTATATTAAACAGATGCTAAAAAGTAATATTAACGTTTCAAAATATGGAATGCAAGAATCTGGTTATAAATTTCATCATTTAATATTGGATGGAATGGTTGAAAATAATAATAAAGTTTATTCTTTAATAGGTAGGCCAATTTCTAGTAAGAGCCATAAAAAAACATATTGGAAAAATGTCATAAATGAAGAAAATAATATAATATACGAGCATATTGGACTAATAAATATTCCAATATTGAAAAATTTTTTTGCAGGAGTTTCATTTTTTTTCAAAACATTGAAATGGATAAAAAAAAATGAAAATAACAAATATAAATGTATAATTATTGATGCTGCATATATAACTATTATTCCATTTATTAATTTTGCAACAAAAATAAAAAAGTGCCCTAAAATAGCAATAGTATGCGACATATATGAATATATGGCAGATGTAAAGGATGCTAGAAAAGATAGTAAAAAAATACATAAGCTTATTTCCAAATGTATGCATAATCAATATAAGAAAATTGATGGCTTTGTATTTTTGACTGAAGCAATGAATGAAGTATTAAACCATAATTCTAAGCCTTATATTATTATGGAGGGTTTGGTTGATAGTAAAATGGTATCTAAAAAGCCACCAAAAAAAGGCCCTAAAAAAGACATTATAATGTATGCTGGTGCATTAAGGGAACAATATGGAGTTAAAAACTTAGTTGAAGGATTTATGAATTATGCAAACGATAATGCAGAATTATGGATTTTTGGTGCCGGTGACTATGCACCTGTGATTGAAAATCAAATGAGAAAGGATAAAAGAATTAAATTCTATGGTATTGTTGATAACAAAACTGTTGTTGAAAAAGAACAACAAGTATCACTCTTAATAAATCCAAGGCCTTTTAACCAAGAATTTACTAAATATTCTTTTCCATCAAAGAATATGGAATATATGGTATCTGGAACACCATTGTTAACAACAAAATTGCCTGGAATGCCTCAAGAATATTATGATTATGTTTATTTAATAAATGGAAATAGTAAGGAAGATATAACTAATTCTTTAAATGAAGTATTTTCTCACAGTTATAAAGAATTACGTGAGAAAGGATTAAAAACAAGAGAATTTGTGTTAAATAAAAAAAATAATGTTATTCAGTCAAATAGAATTATTAATTTGTGTAAAGAGGTAATAAAAAATGAAGAAGAGGGATAGTAATGATAATATTGAAGCTACTTTAAAATATGAAGGCCTTGCTAAATATATGCCTTTAATAATTTGCAGTGGTTTTTACTTATTAACAATATTATTGTTTATTTTTGGACCATATGATTGGTCTATAACTAATTCAAAGCAATTATATATTTTTTTATTTTTAAATTTGTTTTTTTTGATTTTTGGTTATGTGATAGCAAGTTTTAAAAAAATTAAACCGAATGTGAAAAAGTATAATATTAATAAAGTTATATCAATATCATTTGCTATATTTATTATAATCTACGTATTAAATACATATAGTACTACTGGCAAAATATACCCAGATATTATTAGAGGATTGTTTAATAGTGGTGAGGCATATAGAATAGCGCATGGCAAAATAAGTGGCATTTCAGTTTACTCAGCATATCTAAATATCATATTCTCTCCAATAATTTCATTAATAATACCTATCTTTTTTATATATAATAGGAGTCTTTCAAGAAAATCAAAGATATTTGGAATAGTTTGTTTAATATTAAACCTATTTTTGGGAATTGCTCAAGGAATAATAAACGCTTATGCTACATTCGTTTTTGAAATTAGTTTATTTTTAATATTATATTTATTTTCGACATTAAAAAATAATAAACCAAGAAAGAAAATAGGTATTGTTTTTACAATAATTGCTTTAGTTCTATCATTTTTTGCTTACTATAAAATTGTAATGTCAAATAGATTAATTCACGATTCCGTTATGGGGACTGAAACAATAAAAGAAGTTGAAGATAAGAAAAATAATGATAAAAATGTAAAAATCGATAATGAAAAAGAAAAAAATTTAATTATCTATAATATTGATACTAAAAATGCTGATGTAGATAATATGTTTGCTGAATCATCATTATATAATACATCTAAATTGAAAAAAAGATATTTTTTATCATTTTTACCAAATAACATATTAAGTAGTTTAAATCATATTGTAAGCTATTTAACGCATGGCTATAAAGGATTATCATACGCTATGCAAGAAGATTTTACTTCAAGTTATGGTTTAGGCTTTTCTGATTTTTTTAGACACAATTTTTTAAAAATAATCGGAAAGAGTAATCTGGAAAGTAGGATTTATTCGAGAACTTATATGTATAAAATAGCATCAAAAGGTTGGGATACAGGAGCGGTTTGGTCAACGTTCTTTATATATCCTGCATCAGATATTGGCTTTGGGTTAACAATACTTTTAACTTTTTTAATAGGCTTTATTTTAAATATGTCGTATCGTTCAGCCGTTGAATCAAAAAATATTTTTGCAGCAGTTATTTTTATAAAGACATGTATGATAGTATGCTTCTTTAGTGCAAATAATGTCTTTTTTCAAGATGGTGGTTCCTTTTTAACCATATTTATAATAGGATTATTATGGCTTTTAACAAGCATATTAGGAAGGGAGAACAATAATGAAAGTATTATGGGTAGTTAACACAATATTTCCATATCCAGCTTCTAAGCTGGGAATGGTGGCACCATGTTTTGGTGGATGGGCACATTCTCTATATTCAGGCATAAATAAAGGGAAAAAAATTGATTTTTGTATAGTAGCAACTTATACTGGGAAGGAACAAAAAAAATACGTTGATAAAAATACTGTGTATTATTTAATTCCTAATAAGAAAGAGAATAAGTACAATTCTAAGCTTAGAAAGTACTGGAAAATAATTATTGAAGATTTTAATCCTGATATAGTTCATATTCATGGTACAGAGTATCCAAAGGCATTACCATTAATTGAAGAATATCCAAGTTTGAATTATATTGTTTCAATTCAAGGTTTTTTGACATCATATAGTCGCGTTTATAATTCAAACTTAGAATTTAGTATACTATTGAAGAATTTAACAGTTCGGGACTTTTTTAAACCCAAAACAGGTTATTTAACCAGTATAGATTACAAGAATAGGGCTAAATATGAAAAAAGAATTATAGAAAGTATTAATAATGTTATTGGTAGAACTGATTGGGATAGGGCTGAGGTTCTAGCAATTAATCCAAATATTCACTATTACCAAGGAGAAGAAAACTTAAGGAAGTGTTTTTATGAAGGAAAGTGGGACATAAATAAGATTAATAGACATACTATCTTTTTTAGTCAAGCACAATCAATAATTAAAGGCTTTTATCTTATGATTGAGGCATTGAAAATTATTAAAGTAAAATATCCTGATGTAAAAGTTATTGTTGCTGGTAACAATATTTTGGATACATCAACAATTAAAGGAAGATTAAAACGACAAAGTTATACAAAATATTTGCAAAAACTTATTAATAAATATGATTTAAAGAATAACATTATATTTACCGGATTTTTAAGTGCTGAACAGTACAAAGAAAAATTAATTTCTTGTAATGTCTTTGTGCAGGCCTCTTCTGTAGAGAATAGTTCAAATTCTTTAGGTGAAGCAATGATTCTTGCAGTTCCATGTGTAGCTTCTAATGTGGGAGGCACGGCAACAATGTTAGTTGATAAACAAGAAGGATTTTTGTATCCATATACAGAGCCAGAATTACTTGCATACTATGTCGAAAAATTCTTTGATGATGATGATTTATGTAAAAAAATGGGAGCTAATGCATCACGTCACGCAGTAACTAGGCATGCTTGGGATAATAATGCGAAAGTAACAATTGAAACATATGAAGATATAATAAGAAGGAATAAACAAGTAAATGAATAAAATTAAAGAGTTTATAAAGAAGATTTCTGGCAAAGTTGTAAAAAATGTAAGTTGGATTCTATTTCAAAATGCATATACAATGCTTTTAAGTCTAATTCTTACAGGTATTGTTGCTAGACATTATGGAACAAACGGTTACGGAATAATTAATTTTTCATCATCATTTGTGGCAATTTTTTCTTTTATCGCTGTTTTTGGAACTAATCATATAATAGTAAATGATTTTTCTCAAAAAAAATACAAAGATGGCGTAATTTTAGGAACAAATTTGTATATTAGAATTATTTTAAGTTTAATTTCTCTTATTGTTTCTCAAACAGTTGCTGTTATTGCATATGATTTACCGACTAACTTAGCAATATTACTATTTAATATTAATGTGATAATTAGTAGTGGTGATATTTTTTCATTTTATTCTCAAGCAAATATTCAGAATAAATATATTTCCATTGCTAAGATTATTTCAACAACCATTTTTTCGGTTTTAAAACTAGTTGCCGTTATTTGTAATTTAAATATTTTATTATATATTAGCACTTACTTAATAGAAAATGTAATTTATATAATTTTATTAACTAATTCTTATAAAAAAATTACAAATAATAAAAATGAAAAATGGCAAGTTGATAAAGAATATTTGAAATACCTATTAAAACGAAGTAAATTTTTTGCTTTATCTACCTTAATGGTAACAATTTATCTAAAAATTGATCAAGTTATGTTAGGAACATTCTTTAACGATAAGTCTATTGTAGGCATATATTCAGCTGCTGTTCGTATATCTGAAATATGGACATTTGTTCCGCTTGCAGTAATTACAGCATTTAAGCCAATAATTATAAGTAGCAAAAAAGTAGATGAAAATTCATATTTTAATAATTTAAGAAAATTGTATAATGTTGTTTCCATTGTATGCTTGGCATTTTTAATAGGAATAATAATCTTTGGAAAAATAGGAATATTAATTCTCTATGGCAAGGATTATATAGATGCCTATATTCCATTAGTCATTTTAACTTTTGGAATGTGCTTTGGAGTGCTTGGAAATATACATTATATTTGGATGACTTGCGAAAACAAAGAAAAGTATAGTTTATTTTATTCCTTTGTTGGTTGCTTTATTAATATTATTTTAAATGCTTTATTAATATCTAAATATAGTATAATTGGTGCTTCAATTGCTACATTAATAAGCCAAATTGGTGCAAATGTTGTTGCATTTCTATTAATAAAGGAAACAAGAATTATTTCAGTACTACTCATTAAATCGTTAAATCCATATTATGGGATAAAAGAGATTATTAAAAAAAATATTTCTTCTAAAGTATAAATAGCATCTAAGAAGTAAATAAACAAAAAACTAATAACAAAAATTACAATATGATTGTAAAGGAGATTAATATGAAAAATAGAAAAAAAACAGTTGTTAATAAAAAATTATTTATTATAGTTGTGGCTATTGTTCTAGTCATAGGTGTTGTTGTGACATTTCTATTATTAAATAATAAAGATAATAATGGTAAAATTATTAAGAACAATCAAGAAGAAACAAAAGAAAAAACTGCAACAACTAAAAAAAAGGTAACTATCGTTGATACAGAAAGTAAGACAAGACCTTATGCAGTCATGATTAACTGTCATAATGCTGCGCTTCCACAAGCAGGATTAGATAAAGCATATATTGTATATGAACTTATGGTTGAGGGCGGTATAACAAGGATGATGGCTTTATTTAGAGATGTTGATGTAAATAAAATTGGATCAGTAAGAAGTGCAAGAACACAATATTTAGGTTATGTATATGAAAATGATGCGATATATGAACATGCTGGTGGAGCACAAGATGCTTTAAATAGAATAGCAAGTGAAGGCATTAATGATATAGATGTTGATGGAGAATATGGAGTTCGTGATAAAAATTTAAATAGAGCATGGGAACACACTTTATTTACAACAACAGATTTACTTAATACAGCAAGAGATAAAAGGGGATTTAGAAAAGATACTGATAGTGGATTATTATTAAAATATTCAGCAGATGAAATAGATTTATCTAGTTATGAAAATAGTAGAGTAGCTAATAATATAAGTATTAATTATTCTGATTATCGTACATCAAATTATAAATATGATCCTGAATCAAAAACATATCTTCGTAGTATGAATGATACTCCAAATACTGACTTAGTAACAGGAGAGCAATATAAAGTAAAAAATATTTTGGTATATGGAGTAAATTACTCTAATTACACATATAGTGGTTATAGTTTATATCAAAAAATAGATAATATAGGTACTGGTGAAGGATATTATATTAGTAATGGATATGCTGTTCCTATAAAATGGGAAAAAGAAAATGAAAAGAGTAAAACAAAATATAAAATAGCTTCTACTGGTAAAGAATTAATAGTAAATGATGGTAATACATATATTCAAATATATCCAGCCGATAGAAATTTAACAATAAACTAGTAAAGAGATATTGTATTTGATATCTCTTTTTGGTGTTGAAAAAAAAACTAATATATTGTATAATTTATATACATAAGAGGAGTAGGAAATGAAAAAAAATACATTATTTAAAAATACAATCTATAAATCTATTCTAAGCTTTGTAAATATAGTAGTTCCAATTATAATTGGCCCTTATATCACAAAACTATTAGATGTTGATATGTATGGAATATATAATAAGACACTGGCAAATTTTCAAATGTTTTTAGCTTTCGCTTCCTTTGGAGTATATAATTATGGTGTTCGTGAAATAAGTAAAATAAGGAATAACAAGGAAAAAATATCAAAACTATTTACCAATTTATTTACTATTTCAACGATATCAAATATATTAGTATTAATTATCTATTTAATTTTTATTTTTGTAACTTCAAACGGTCTTACTACATCATTATATTTATTATTAACAATTCAAATTCTTGCCAATATTGTCTATGTTGAGTTTGTAAATGAAGCTTTAGAAAACTATAAATTTATTACTGTTAAGTCAGTTATTGTAAAGATCATTTACTTTATAGCAATACTATTATTTATTAGAAAGCCAGATGATGTAAAACTATATACTATTATAGTTTCAGTAACTATTTTCTTGAACAATATTATTAGTTTTGTTTATGCAAAAAGTAAAATAAAATTTGATTTTTCACAGATTGAATTTAAAAAATATGTTAAACCATTACTAGCGGTTCTTGTTATAACAAATGTTGACTTATTATATAGTCAATTAGATAGAGTAATGCTAGGAGAGTACGTTAATCCAGTCTCTGTAACACTTTATTACATACCATATTATATTATTTCAACCTTAGTATCAATTCCATATTCCATTATATATGTTTCCATCCCGAGACTATCATACTTAATTAAAGAGGAAGGAAAAGAAAAATATGAAGAAAAATTAAATAATTCTATTTCATCATTATTATTTTTAATAATACCTATGTGCTTTGGAGTTTTTGTTCTTGCTAAAGAAATAATATTAATTTATGCTGGAGAAAAATATCTAGCTGCAACAATTCCACTTATGATTACAAGCGTTGCTAGGATAATTGTTTGCTTAGAGTCAGTAATGAATAATTTAGTATTATATCCAAATGAAAAAGAAAATCGTATCTTAAAAGTATCACTCATTTTAGGAGTAACCAATTTAATAATGAATTATTTATTAGTATATTTTAAAATATTAACACCATCTACCGCTATGATAACAACTGGAGTAGCAGAATTAATTGTATTTATTTGGCATTACACATATGCTCGTCATAAAATGAACATA
Organism: Caryophanales bacterium UBA3620; assembly: GCA_002375205.1. Lineage (GTDB taxonomy): Bacteria > Bacillota_I > Bacilli_A > RF39 > UBA660 > CAG-302. The sequence continues at coordinate 16,389 of DFLL01000029.1, read as the reverse complement.
AATATTAAAATCTTTACTAAAAATAATGTCACATATTTTATATTGGGATTATTATTTATTCCTGTTTCTCTAATTATTAAAACATTTAATTTAAGTTTTGTCGTTACAATAGGGTTAATAGTAGTATCATGTACTTTACTATATTTTACATTGCTTCTTATTAAGAAAGATAACAATTTATTATTTATTATAAATAAATTTAAAAGAAAGGCGGGTCTAAAAAATAATGGATAGAATAATTGTATCAACAGGTTATATGGGTAGTGGAAGTTCTGCTATTACAGATTTAGTATCTGAATTTAAAGATTGCCAAAATGATTATAAAAGTTATGAATATGTATTAATGCACTGCCCTAATGGTTTGTTTGATTTAGAGGATAAACTATTAAAAGGTAATAATGCTGTCCGTAGTGATGAAGCAATCCGTAGTTTTGAATTACAAATGAAGAAACTTTATAATAAAAAATTCTGGTGGGTAGGTAACTATGAAAAAATAATTAGTCCAAAATTTATGGATATAACAAATAAATTTATATCTAATATAGAGGAGTTTAATTTTCCTAGTTATTGGTATATGCATGAAGAAGTTAATGCCAAAATGTTTATTAAATTATTAATTCGTAAACCAATAAAAATGCTAATGATAGGTAAGAAATTTCCCAAAATACTAAAGTATAATGATGGCATGAGAGTATCCTTCATTAAGGATAAAGATTTCTATAAGTATGCACATGATTATATTTACGAAATTATTGCTGAAATAGCAAGAGAAAATAAAAACGTCATTTTAGATCAATTTCTTCTTCCATTTAACCTTCATCGCATCGATAATTATTTTGATGATAAGTTAAAAGTAATAGTAGTTGAAAGGGATCCAAGAGATGTTTTTATAATTAATAAATATATTTGGCCAGAAAGAGGAATTGAAGTACCATTTCCAACGGAAGTAAATGAATTTTGTAGATTTTATCGTAAAATGCGTGAAAGCGAAAAAGAATGTACTTCTAATAAAGTTTTTCGTATTAAATTTGAAGATTTAATATATAACTATGATAAAGAAATAGAAAAAATAACTACATTTTTAGGATTTACTGAAAAGGACCATATTAATAAGAAATCAAGATTTAATCCAGAAATATCAATAAAGAATACTCAGTTATTTCATAAAGAAGAATACCAAAAAGAAGGAAAAATAATAGAAAGAGAACTAAAAAAATACCTATATGATTTCCCTTATGAAATAAAAAATGATGTAAAAGAAACTGTTGAATTTGAATAAGGTGCTAATATGAAAAAGAAAAAATTATTGTTCATTATTTGGTCTTTTACCCATGGTGGAGGAGCTGAAAAAATTCTTTCAAGTATAGTTAATAATCTTGATGAGAATAGGTATGATATTGATATTATAGAATATTGGCATAGTAATATAAAAAGAGAAAAAGTAAATAAAAATATAAATATTCTACCACCAATAATTGATTCAACAAAGGATAGTCATATAAAGATGATTATTTACAAAATATTATTGGAATTATTTCCTAGTATATTAAGAAAAAAATATATAAAAAAAGAATATGATGTTGAAATATCATTCAACTACCTAATTCCTACTTTTTTACTTAGTAAAAAAAGGAAGACAATTGCATGGATACATGGAGACATTTACGATTTAAAAACTAACAGAAAAAATTATATTCTTCAAAAAAGAAGTTTAAAATATGTTAATAGAATAGTTGCAATATCAAATAACACATATAACTCGATTAAAGATGTTTACCCATGTTATGCTGATAAAACAATTATCATTAATAATGGATTTAATATTGATAGTATGCTTGAAAATTCATTATTAGATGAAATACCAAAAGAAACAGAAAGAATAATATTATTTATAAATAGATTTGATGATAACAAGAATCCATTATTTGCTATTGATGTGGCAAAAGAATTAGTAAATAAAGGATATAATTTTAAAATGCAATTTCTTGGAAAAGGAAATCTTGAAGATAAAATGAAAGAAAAAATAAATAATTTAAATCTTGAAAAGTATGTTGAAATTTTAGGTTACAAAGATAATCCGTATCCATATATAAAGAATTGTTATATGGTTATTGGTTGCTCAAAAAGTGAAGGATTTCCAACTATTTTTATTGAATCACTAGCTTTTGGGAAACCATTCGTATCAACTAATGTTGGTGGCGTAAAAGAAATATCTAATAATGAAAGATGTGGATTAATAGCTAATAATCTAAAGGAATTCGTTTCAAATATTGAATTACTATTAAAAGATAAAGAAAAATATGACGAGTTTAGGAATAATGCAACTAAGCATGTAAGAAAATTTACTATTAAAAATCAAATAGAAAAAATAGAAAAATTAATTAATGAAATGGAGCGATAAAATGAGTAAGGTTAAAGTAAGTATTATAGTACCCGTTTATAATGTTTATAAATATCTTGATAGATGTTTAAAAAGTTTAGTTTCACAAACTCTAAATGATATAGAAATAATTATAATAAATGACGGAAGTCCTGATGATAGTCAAAATATTATTGATAAGTATGCTAAAGAATATCCAAAAAAAATAAGAGCATTTGAAGTTGAAAATGGTGGAATTAGTGAAGCAAGAAATATTGGCTTAAGCAAGGCAACTGGTAGTTATATCGGCTTTGTTGATAGTGATGATTATATTGAAAAAGATATGTATGAAAAATTATATAATCTAGCAGAAAAAGAAGGCCTAGACATTGTAATAGGAGGCCTTTATAATGTTGTTGAAGAAACAGGAAAAAAAGAACCTATTATTGATAAGAAGATAAGCAATGATAATGATATCAATGTTCTTTTAGGAACTACAGCTGTTTGGAATAAAATATATAGAAAAGAAGTTGTCGAAAATATTAAATTTAGAAAAAGAAAATGGTATGAGGATTTGGACTATACTGTAAAAGCCATATCTAATTCAAAAAAAATAGGATATGTTGATGAATGTTTCTATAATTATATGATAAGACAAGGATCAATAATGAATAATAAAAATCTTGAGAGAAATTTAGAAATATTAGATACCTTTGATGAAATAAAATCATATAAAAAGAGTAATAAATATAATGATATTATTGAATATTTAGCAATATATCATATTTATATATGCGCAGTAGTTAGAGTAATTAATTCTAGTGGTAGTAAAAAAGAACGTATTAAATACATCCATAAATTATTAGAATATATTTATACGAACTATCCAAATTATAAGAAAAATAAGTATTTATATTTGTTACCTAAAAACAAAAGAATTGTTTATAATTTGATTAAAAATAAACAATATGGACTAATAAGATTAATATTTAGAATAAAAGGGAGATAAAAATGATAAAGAAAATAGAAAAAAATTATGCAATGATAATACTTTCACTTACTTTTCTATTACCTTTTTTTGATATGTATAGAACAGTCGTAGGAAATAAATTCGAAATATTTGGTATTTCTTTTGTTGAATTATTTAATTTTATTTTTACAACAATTATAGCTATTTTACTCTTAATCAAGAGTAAAAATAATAAGAAAAAAATACTATCCAAGAAAAATATACTGTTACTAGCGACTTATTTTATATATTTATTTTTACATATCTTATATATCACAACATTATCAAAGATTAGTTATATTAATTCAAGCATTTCTATTCTTACAGAATTATATTTTATTATAAGATCATATATTTTACCATTAATAATACTATTTGTTTATATGAAATCAGATTTAAACATTAAAAATGTAGTGAAAGTATTATCAATAGTCAGCTTTATATTTAGCATTGTTATTGTTCTTAGCAATTTGTTCGGTATATCATATATTGCATATTCATCTGTTTATGAAGGAACAGTTAAAATTAAAGGTAATATTTTTACGTGGTTTAATAATCTTGATACCAATAGTATTGACTTATATACATCCAAAGGCTTATTCTATTCAACAAATCAATTATCCGCTATACTAGGAGCATTATCTTTTATATCAGTTTTCTATGCTACATATAAAGATAAAATTGTTTACTATATATCCTTTTTTATAAAAATAATAGCATTGTTAATGATATCTACTAAAACAGCATTTTTTGCGATTATATTCTCAATATTATCATTATTTATTTATGCAATAATTGACTCTAGTATTAATAAGAAAAATATATTAACAAAGAAGTCAGCTTTACTTTTAATATATGCTATATTAATTTTAATAATATTTAATTATTCTCCAGTCAAATATAAAATGGATGGGTATATAACCAATCTTTCAAATAATAATACCATTAGTTATTCAGAAGATGTTGGAAGTAAATGCAAATCAGAAAAAACTATTTTAATAGAAGAAACAAATAATTTTGATTTAAATGAGGTTATGTCAGATGATAATATAACATCTAATGAAAAAGAGTATTTAACAAGTTATATTAATGATTGTCCTTCATCTTTTGGTATTCCAAAAGAATATATTCAGTTTTATGATGTAAAAAATAATTTTAATTTTTGGATGAAAATGGTTCATAAACCAATATCAGAACTGACAAATTATCGAAAATTTAAAAATAGTATTTATAATAATTTTTTACATAAGCATAATATTTTTATAGATGAGTTACTTGGCATAGGATATACTTCTAATTTCCCATATTTAGAGCTTGATTTTGCTGGACAAAAGGTATGGTTTGGCTATATTGGAATACTATTATTAATTATGCCATATGTTATTGTCTTGTTATGTTTAAGCATGTACTTATTTATAAATATAAAAAAGAAACTAAATATTTTCACAATTTCATCTTTATTAGCGGCATTCTACATGCTATTTGCTTCTGTTTTGGCAGGACACGTTTTTGGTAATTTTATTACATCAACAATACTTGCCTTAATTCTTAGCGGACTATATAGCTATTTTAGGCATACCGAAATAAAGAATAATAAAATTTCATTCCTATTATTACACTTAGGGTACGGTGGAATAGAAAGCTCCACAATTAATACTGCTAATGCACTATGTGATAAATTTGATATAGAATTAGTATCATTTTATAACTTGGAAAATAATCAAGAAAATAAAATAAAAAAAGAAGTAAAAGTAATACATTTATATAATGGTAGTCCAAATCGAGATGAATTCTTAAGTGCATTAAAAAAACATAAATACTTAAAAGTCATAATAGAAGGAATAAAGTCAATTAGTATTTTAATAAAGAAAAAAATATACATAATTAATTATATTTTAAATAGTGATTCCAGATATTTAATATCAACTAGATGGGATTTTAGTTTATTACTAAATAAATTCGGAAGAGAAGAAACAATAAAGATAGCTCAGGAACATCATTACCATAATAATAATAAAAAATATATAAATAAATTAAAAAAATACAAAAGAATTGATTACTTGTTTGCTCTAACCGATAGATTAGAACATGATTATAAGAATATTTTAAAAAATAATAATCATACTAAAATAGTGAAGGTACCAAATATGCTTGAGTCTATTCCAAGTAAAAAAAGCACCCTTGAAGACAATAATATCATCACAGTAAGTAGGCTAGATGAAGGCAAAAGAAATGATGAAATAATTAAGATTTTTTCTAAACTAAATAATAAAAAATGGAAATTATATATTATCGGGGACGGAAAAGAAATTGATAATTTATCTAAATTGGTGAAAGAATTAAATTTAGAAAAACAAGTAATTTTAACAGGATATAAAAACAAAAAAGAAATAGAAAAATATATGCTTGAATCTAGTATCTTTTTGATGGCATCAGTATCAGAAGGTCTTCCAATGGCTTTACTAGAAGCAATGAGTTACGGCTTGCCTTGTATTGCTTATGAAACAGCTAGTGGAACTAACGATATAATAAAAAATAATATTAATGGATACATTATCAAAAATAGAGATGAAGATGAATACATAGAAAAATTAAAAGAATTAATGAATAATAATAACTTAAGAAAAAAAATGGGAGAAAGCGCTAAAAATGCTTCCATAGAATTTTCTAAAGAAAAAATAGTAGAAATATGGCTAAATATTTTGAAACAAAAATAAGAGAAAAAGATATAAACATCTTTTTTTTATTTCCTTTATTTGGTATAATTAAATTATTAAAGAAAGAGTGATTATTATGAAGAAGTTATTTGATAAAATGTATAAAGATAGTGCTAAGTCATTTTATGAAATACTATCAAAAAATTTAAAGGATGAAAAAAGAATGTTTGTGGTTACGGCAAATCCAGAAACATTTATGATAAGTGATACCGATAAAGAAATGGAAAAACTTCTTTGTGACAAAAAAACTGTAATTGTTCCAGATGGAATAGGAGTTGTTAAAGCTTCTCACATGCTAGGATTAGATGTTAAAGAAAGAATAACAGGCGTTGATATTGCAGCAGAATTATTAAAATTAGGTGATGAACAAAATAAAAGTATCTATTTATTTGGTTCTAAACAAGAGGTAATTGCTTCACTTACTAAGGTAATAGAAGAAAACTATCCTAATCTTAAAATAGCAGGAGCAACCAATGGATATGAAAAAGAAAAAGACAAATTATTTAGTGAAGCAGCTAAAACTAATCCAGATATTATTTTAGTTGCACTAGGTATTCCTAATCAAGAAAAAATAATATATCGCCATTTGGAAGAATTTAAAAAAGGTATATTTGTTGGAGTGGGTGGAACATTTGATGTTTTAAGTGGATATAAAAAAAGAGCACCAAAAATATTTATTAATTTAAATTTAGAATGGCTATATAGAATAATGAAGGAGCCTAAAAGATTTAAAAGATTTTGGAATAACAATGTAAAATTTTTATTAAAAATCAGAAAAGAAAGGTAAGTAATGAAAGTATGGTAAAGGCAATTAAAAAGGTAAAAAAAATCATCAAAAACAACTGGCCAATTATTTTTGTTATTGGCATTTCATTAATATTGCACAGTCTTGCACTTAATGAACTTGGATTTAAATATTCATTAAAAAGCGATGACTTACATTATGTATACAGTGGAATAGAGTTTGCCAAAACAGGTCATATAATCATGCATGATGTTCTTTCAGCACAGATAATGCCTGGATTAACATTTGTTATCGCCTTTTTGAGTCTTATTTTTGGAAGCGGAATAAAACTTTGGATTGCATTAAAAATACTATATATGCTAATGGGTCTCATGACAATAGTAATTGTATACAAAACACTTCGTTTATATACAAATAAATATATTGCTACAATTCCATGTATATTTTTTCTAGCAGCTGATTTTGTGTGGATGGATAATTTAGTATTAACTGAAACACCATTTATCCTTCTTTTTTCACTTTTAGTATATTTTACATTAAGATTATCAATTAATCACAGTAAGAGGGACTATATTTTAATTATTATCTGCTATATATTAGCACTATTTATAAGGCCAAATATTGGTATTTATCCACTATTTTTATTTATTTTTTTATTACTTAAAAAATATGATTTAAGACTATTAATTAAGCAATGCTTAGTAGCAGGTATCGTTTTATTATTAGTTTTAACACCATGGACAATAAGAAACTATAAAGTGTTTGGAAAATTTATTCCCTTAACATATGGTATGGGTAATCCCTTATTACTTGGCACTTATCAGGGATTTAATTATCCTGCTGATGATGAGTTAGAATATCAAAAAGAAGTTTATGAGAAGGCACCAGAAGAACTTAGATATTATTTAGAAAATCCAGATGAAAAAGATTATATGACAAAGTATTATTCATTAGAGTATGATGGCTTAATAGCAAAATACCGCATGAGAAAGTGGTGGAAAAACGACAAAAAAGCTATGTTGCGTTCTTATTTACTATATAAGCCAAGAATATTAATCGACACAGCATTTTATTGGAAAGAAATATTAGGAATAAAAATTTCAACGTTATATATAATTCGAAAAGTTGAACTAATTTTAACAGCAATTAGTATTCTAGTAATAATTATTAATAAAAAAAGAATTAAGGAAATGCTTTTCTTGGGAATGATATATATGTCACAAATAATCCTCTATGCATATACTTTTGCATTTGATAGATATGGAATAACATTATTCTTTATACGTTACTTAATAATTGGAATAGGAATAGATGTTATTTATAAAATGATAAAAAATAGGAGTAAGAAAAATGAAAGTATTAATGATAGTTCCAGCATATAATGAAGAATTAAATATAAAAGATACCATTAGTAAAATAATAGAGTATAAAAAAAAGTCTAATAATGAAATTGATTATATTGTAATTAACGATGGTAGTACAGATAAAACAAAAGAGGTATGTGAAAAAAACAATTATAATATTATTAATTTAATTCATAATCTTGGAATAGGAGGAGCAGTTCAAACTGGATATAAATACGCCTTAGAAAACAACTATGATGTTGCTATTCAGTTCGATGGTGATGGCCAGCATGATGAGAATTATATTGACAAATTAGTAGATGAAATAAAAAAAGGAAACGATTTTGTTATCGGCTCAAGGTTTGTATCTGACCTAAGCAAATTTAAGTCAACAGGAACAAGAAGAATGGGTATTAAATTTTTATCATTATTGATAAAAATATGTACTGGAAAAAGGATTTATGATCCAACAAGTGGATTTAGAGCTGCTAATAAAAGAGTAATCGAACTTTTTAGTAAAAATTATCCAACCGAGTATCCAGAACCAGAATCTACCACTAGTTTGATTAGAAAAAAATATAAAGTAGGTGAGATACCAGTAGAAATGCATGAAAGAAAACATGGCACATCGTCAATAAAGCCACTAAAAAGTATATATTATATGTTTAGTGTATCAGTTGCTATTATTATTACTAGTATATGGAGAGAAGGAAAATAATATGAATTTAACATTAAAACTATTTTTAATAATTTTATTATTATTTCAATTTATTCTTATAGTTAGAGTAGTAAAACTAAAAAAATTATCGATGAAATATGGAAGTTTTTGGATTTTTTTACTGATACTTATGTTAATAGTTGTAATTTTCCCGGAACTAATTATCAGTCTATCAAAATTATTTGGTTTTGAAGCACCATCCAATATGGTATTTTTATTAGGATTTTTCTTCCTTTTTTATGTTATATTTATTTTAACAATCAGTATATCTATTCAAAATAATAAAATCAAATTGTTAATTGAAGAAGTATCATTTTTAAAAGAAAAGGAAAATAGCAATGGAAAGAAGAGGTAAAATTATGATGACCATATTATTTATATTATATGTTCTATTATCATCATCAGGATTGATTTTATTTAAATTAGGAGCAGGATGTTCCAATATTCATATTCATTTATTTGGGTTGGCACTTAACTTTTCCATAAAAAGTATTATTGGAATAATGTGTTATGGATGTAGTTTTCTTTTGTGGCTGTATATTGTTAGTAGAATGAATTTAACAATAGCAATGCCTTTGTCTATTGCTCTTGTAAATACATTAGTAGTTATTTTTTCACTAATCTTCCTTAAAGAAAAAATAAATGTTACCCAGATAGTAGGAATTTTTATTGTAATTGTGGGAGTAAGTATTATGTCAATAGGGAGGAAATAATGAAAAAGAAAATTATAAATATAATAGAAGCATCGGTATCTTTTGTTGGAATACTAATTAGTTCCAAATTAATTTACAATAAGGGTGCATTTAATTTTTGGATTACATTATCCTTCTTTTTTATATTATATTTTTATTTGAAAACAGATTCTCATCTTAATAAGCGAGAAAAAAAATATACTATCTTTCTTTCGGCGGTAATTAGTTTTCTATTATCTTTAGGAAGCATTGTAAGCATTTATATTGATTTAGAGGCTCAAAGTATTTTTAATACAAAAAACAGTATTTATTTTATTGTTTCCTTAATAGGTTTATATGTCTTTTTTTATAAATTATTTGGCGTTTTAATAAAAAAAGTAAATAAAATATCTTTAATAGAAGAACATAATAAAATGTCAAAAAAGACTTTTATATTAATAACACTAGCATTATTTGCAGTATATTTCTTATATTTTATAAGATTTTATCCTGCTATTATGACACCAGACTCTTATTATGTTATTCATTATTCTAATAACTTTATTTTAAGCGATTATCATCCACTTGGTCATACATGGTTTTTTGGAATATTTTTTCATTTGGGTAAATTTCTTTTTCATAATCTTAATATGGCTGTTGCACTTAGTACAATTATTCAAATGATAATACAAAGTTTAATATTTTCAAATGCTATTAGATATTTTTATAATAGAGGATTAAAGAAATCTGCTACCATAGTTATATTTTTAATATATGCTTTAAGTCCATTGCATGCTTATTATAGTATAACCTTATGGCGTGATATCCTTTTTAGTAGTTCCTTTGTTATTACATTAATATCTTTATATGAATTTATAACTAACGAAAAAAGAATATCAAAAATATATATTATATTATTTATAATTAGTATGCTTATTATGATGTTTTTCAGAAATAACGGAATATATATATTTATCTTTATAATTCCATTTATCATTTATTATATAAAGGAAAAAAGAATACTATTTAGTATTATTTCAGTACTATTATTAGCTTTCTATTTTATAATAAAAGGTCCAGTATTTGATTATTACAATGTTGAGAGAACAACGTCCGTTGAAGCATATTCTATACCTCTACAGCAGATGGCTAGAGTTATAGCTTCCTCTAAAGAAATACCTAAAGATGATTATGATTATCTTAATAAGCTATTTAAGTATGATAAAGTCAAGGAAGAATATAAGACTTATATTAGTGATCCTATCAAAAGTGTAGCAGACAATAACGTTTTATCATCAGACAAAAAAGACTTTTTTAGAACATATATTTCTCTCATGATTAAATATCCAAATATATATTTTGATGCTTACTTTTTGCAAACCCTTGGGTATTGGTATCCGGATATTATATATGATTGTACGGCTGGAGAATCTGCTAGTATATTTCCTTCCGAAAATATTTATTCAATGCCTCTTACTCCAAAAATATATAACAAGTTGATTAATATCACTGTTTCAAGAGATATTCCGCTTAGTAACTTAATATGGAGTGTTGGATTACATTTTATCTTATTAATAATATCAATGACATTAATATGCTATTATAAAAAGAAAAAATATTTATTATGTTTAGTTCCTATATTTGGCTTATGGTTATCAATAATGGTAGCAACGCCAGTATTTTGTGAACTTAGATATGTTTATGGCATGTTTACATGTATGCCATTAATTATCTTTTTACCATTTGTTATAAAAGGAAAGAAAGAAGCAAATGATTAAAGTATTAAGCATATTTGGAACAAGACCAGAAGCTATTAAAATGGCTCCTCTTGTTAAAGAATTAGAAAAAAGAAATGAAATAAAAAGCATAGTCTGTGTAACAGCTCAGCATAGAGAAATGTTAGATCAAGTATTAGAAGTATTTGATATAAAGCCTGATTACGATTTAAATATCATGAAAAAAGGTCAAACATTATCAGAAATAACGTCTAGAGTATTATTAGGACTAGAAGAAATAATTCAAAAAGAAAAACCAAATATAATTCTAGTACACGGTGATACTACAACAACATTCGCCGGTGCACTGGCAGCTTTTTATAATGGTGTTGATATAGGTCATGTGGAAGCTGGACTTAGAACATGGAATAAATATTCACCATTCCCTGAAGAAATGAATAGGCAGATGGTTGATAGAATGACTGATATGTTCTTTGCTCCTACTGAAGTAAGTAAGACTAATCTACTTAATGAAGGTATCGAAGATAATAAAATATATATAACTGGAAATACCGCTATTGATGCTATGAAGTATACAGTAAAAGAAGATTATAATAACGAAGTATTTGATTGGTTAGGAGATTCTAAATTCATATTATTAACTGCCCATCGTAGAGAAAACCTAGGAGAACCTATGAGAAATATCTTCAAAGCTGTAAGGAGAATAGTTTTAAACAATGAAGATGTAAAAGTAATATATCCAATACACATGAATCCTATTGTTAGAAAAATAGCGAAAGAAATCTTAGAAGGTATTGATAGGATTAAACTTATTGAGCCATTAGAAGTATTTGATTTCCATAATTTTATTAATAGAAGCTATCTAATATTAACAGATTCTGGTGGTATTCAAGAAGAAGCACCATCACTTGGTAAACCGGTATTGGTATTAAGAAATACTACTGAAAGACCTGAAGGAATAGAAGCTGGTACTTTAAAGTTAGTTGGTACTGATGAAGAAAATATATACAAGGAAACAATTAATTTATTAAACAATAAAGAAGAATATAATAAAATGAGTAAAGCATCTAATCCATATGGTGATGGTAATGCTAGTAAATATATAGTAGATGCTATCATAGATAAGTATAAATAAAAGTTACTTTGGATAAAGTAACTTTTATTTATTATTGATAAAAATAATATTTTGCTATATAATAAAGATATAATAAATTTAAGGAGTTGTAGTATTATGGAAATAAAAGAAGTATTATTAATTGTTTTGATAACATTTGCTTTTTCTGCTATTTTTATACCACTAGTTAAAAAAATAGCAGAATTTATCGGAGCTATGGATATACCAAATGAAAGAAAAGTACATAAAAATCCCATACCTAGACTAGGTGGACTAGGAATTTATGGTGGCTTTTTATTAGGATATATGTTATTTGGCCAACATTCTGTCCAAATGAATGCCATATTAATAGGTAGTTTTATCATATTAGTAACAGGTATCTTTGATGACATTAAACCAGTACCTGCTAAATACAAATTTATTGCTCAAATAGTAGGAGCTTCCATTATTCCATTATATGGAAAGATACTTCTTCAAGATATATCAGCATTCGGTTTATACTTAAACTTTGGCGTATTTGCTTATCCAATAACAATATTATTTATTGTAGGAATAGTAAACTGCATAAACTTAATAGATGGATTAGATGGATTATCATCTGGAATATCGAGTATTTATTTCTTAACAATAGGAATAATTGGATTACTTCTTAATAATTCAAATGGCTTAGATGTAACGCTTACCTTTATAATGCTAGGTAGTACTTTAGGATTTTTGTTACATAATTTTCATCCAGCTAAAATATTTATGGGTGATTCCGGAAGTATGTTTTTAGGCTATATAATCGCAGTAATATCACTATTAGGATTTAAAAATGTAACCTTAACGTCATTTGTAGTACCGATGTTTTTACTTGCAATACCAGTAATGGATACACTATTTGCTATATTAAGAAGAATAATAAATCATAAACCAATAGGTATGCCAGATAAAAATCACTTACATCATCAGTTACTAAAGATGAAACTATCGCAAACAAAGACCGTATTGGTAATATATTCTGTTGATATATTATTTGCTATAGCATCAATTCTATATGTAATAGGTAATCAAATGTTAGGTACCAATATGTATGGTATTATAATATATATAATTCTCTTATTACTTACATTAGTATTAGTATTTAAAACAAATATAATTTGGAATCATGATAAGAAAAAAGAAGATAATAAAGTTAGCACTAATTAAAAAATGTTAGTGCTTTTTTAATATATTTATGATAAAATTAAAATAGGATAAGTGATAGAATGAACATTATAGATATAATAGTAAAGAAAAAGAATAAAGAAGCATTAACTGAAGAAGAAATAAAATATGTAATAAATTCTTTTGTAAGTGGTGAAATAAAAGACTATCAAATGTCATCACTCTTAATGGCTATTACCATAAATGGAATGACAGATGAAGAAACAATATTTTTAACTAAATATATGTTAGACTCAGGTAGTAAGCTAGACTTAAGTATGTTTAGTAATGTTGTTGATAAACACTCCACTGGAGGTGTTGGAGATAAAACTACACTTATAATATCTCCAATAGTGGCTTCTCTTGGATGTAAAGTAGCCAAAATGAGCGGAAGAGGACTTGGTATAACAGGAGGTACTATTGATAAATTAGAAAGTATCCCTGGATTTAATGTTAATCTTACCAAAGAAGAATTTATTAATGAATTAAAAAGTGTTGGAATGGCTATAACTAGTCAAACAGACACTATAGCCATAGCAGATAAAAAAATATATGCCTTAAGAGATGTAACAGGAACAACTGAATCCATACCACTTATAGCATCTTCAATTATGAGTAAAAAAATAGCATCAGGCTCAAAAAACTTAGTATTAGATATCAAAGTAGGAGAGGGAGCTCTTATTAAAAATATTGAAGATGCAAGACATCTAGCTAATTTAATGATAAAAATAGGAAAGTCCAATAATATGAAAGTTATATGTATACTTAGTAACATGAATATACCACTTGGAAATAATATAGGAAACAGTGTAGAAGTACTAGAAGCAATCAATATATTGTATTATGGAATTAATAATAACCTAACTAGTCTATGCATTGAATTGGCTAGCCATATGGTTAGTTTAGGACTTAATATATCATATGAAGAAGCGAGAACAAAAGTAATAAATGCTATAACAAGTAAAGAGGCTTACAATAAATTATTAGAATTTATATCATATCAAAAAGGGGATATAAATAGATTACCTAAGAGTAGTAAAATATATGAAATAAAGAGCGATAGAGAAGGCTACTTAACTAATTTATCTTCATTAGAACTAGCAAAATTATCTGGTTTACTAGGAGCATCTCGTCAATCTAAAGAAGAAACTATTGACTATTCTGCGGGGATCATAATAAATAAAAATATAAATGACAAAATAAATATTGGAGACACAATATTAACATTATATACAAATAAAGAGAGTATTCCAAATATTAATATAAATAAATTATTTACTATTGGAGGTACTCCAAATAATCATTACACATTAATTTATGAAATAATTAAAGATTAAAAGATTTACAAAATAAATAAATTATAGTATTATATTAAACATGAAAGAAGGTATAAAATGGAAAATATGACAATGGAAAAAATGGTTAATTTATGCAAACAGTATGGTTTTATTTTTCAAGGTAGTGAAATATATGGAGGACTTGCTAATACTTGGGATTACGGTCCATTAGGTGCAAGACTAAAAAATAATGTTAAAGATGCATGGAGAAAAAGGTTTATTCAAGAAAGACAAAATGCTTATGAACTAGATGCTGATATTCTAATGCATCCAAGGGTATGGGAAGCATCGGGTCATGTTGATTCATTTGCAGATCCCCTTTTAGATTGCAAAGAATGTAAAACACGTCATAGAGCAGATAATCTAATTAATGATTATTCAAATTCATCAATTGGAGATTCAATGACTAATGAGCAAATGGTTGAATATATTAAAGAAAACAAAGTGCCATGCCCTAAATGTGGTAAATCAAATTTTACCGATATTAGACAATTCAAATTAATGTTTGAAACATATAGGGGCGTTACCCAAGATTCAAAGAGTGTTGTTTATTTAAGACCAGAAAACGCTCAAGGAGAATACGTAAACTTCTTAAATGTTCAAAGAAGTATGAGAGCTAAATTACCATTTAGTATTGGACAAATAGGAAAAGCCTTTAGAAATGAAATAACTCCAGGTAACTTTACTTTTAGAACAATAGAGTTTGAACAAATGGAATATCAAACATTCTGTAAAGAAGGTAGTGATTGTCAATTATATGAGTACTTTAAAAATTATGGAAAAAAATTTTATATGGATTTAGGAATACCTGAAGAAGATTTAAGATTCCATGATCATGAGAAACTTGCCTTTTATGCTAAAGCAGCATGTGATATTGAATATAAATTTCCATTTGGTTGGGGAGAAGTAAATGGTACCCATAATAGAACAAATTATGATTTAACAAGACACCAAGATTATAGTGGAGTATCCCAATCCTATCTTGATCCTGATACCAACGAAAAATATATTCCATATATTATAGAGTCCACATATGGATTAGATAGAACAGTGCTAGCGGTATTATTTAATGCTTATTATGAAGAAACGCTTGACGATGGAACAACTAGAGAAGTAATGAAATTACATCCATATTTAGCACCTTATAAAGTATGCATATTGCCATTAGTGAAAAAGTATCATAGCGAAAAAGCAATGGAAATATATAAAGAATTATCTAAATATTTTATGGTAACATACGATGAGTCAGGAAGTATTGGTAAAAGATATAGAAGACAAGATATTATCGGTACACCATGGTGTATAACAATAGATGAAGAAACAATAAATAATAGAACAGTCACTATAAGAGATAGAGATACCATGAATCAAATAGTTTTAAAAGAAGAAGACATAGTTAATTATATAGAAGAGAGAACAAAATTCTAGAAATTGAAGTGATAAAGTAAAAGTAGA
>DFLL01000044.1 GCA_002375205.1 Caryophanales bacterium UBA3620 | reverse complement strand
TATTGATATTAAAGACTTCGAATAGGAGTCTTTTTTTGAAACATATTTTGTAATATATTATTCTTGGTTTCGTACATATTATATACTTTTGCATACAAATATTTGACTTTTATCTAAAAATATACTATAATAAAACGCATTAAAGGGGGTATTATATGAATCCTAATATTACAATACCAACAATTGAAGACGTATCTAGTAATATTAATAAATATATTAAAGAAATGAAAAAGTATAATAATTTCTTTACTCCTAGCAGTATAGTTAAGGAAAAGAGAAAAGGAGCATAAATTATGTATCAATTAATGATTAAAAAAGGAAGAAGTTATGAACCTATAAATATAAGATGTCATAGTAAATTTATTATCATAGATAATAGGAAAATAAAAGATTATTTAGCCACTCTTAATGAAATAGATTTATTAACTACGCAGTATTCTGAAAAAGAATTTAGAGTGTCTTTAGTACAAGAAAGATTAATTAGTACAGAAGATTTTGATAAGCAGATTGAAATTAGATATAAGAAGAAAGATAAATTAGAAACATTAGCGGACAGTATTATATTTAGTGAAGGTAAAGCATATTTAGAAGAAAAAACTCTTGAAAATACATTAATAATATTAAGTTCTAGGGATGATTTTATAAGAACATTAATAGATAAATACATGCCCAAGGAAGATGGAAGATATAATACAAGAGAATATGTTAATTTAGGCATTTTAAAGTATTTAGAGGGAGTACTTAATAATTCTTATAATTTTGCTGGATTAAAATATTTACTATTACCATATCAAAATATTATTGATGATAAAAATATTTTTAATAATTTACATAATTATAAAAAAGAAGATATTATTAAGGTTTTAATAAAGATATTTTACTATAATGAAATATATGAAAGAAAACTAAATTTAGCTCCATTTAGACCAGAAATTGGCGACTATGGAGATCATGTTATATTTAATAAAGAAAAAATACAATATAGAAGACTACATGATTTAGCTAAGTTTGTATTTAATTATGATAAAAAAAGAAGAGAATTAGAAGAGTCAGAGCATGAATATCAAGAAGAATTTTTAGAACCAGGTGAGCTTACTTTTAAAAAAGATGATTCTCATATTAATTCAACTGTTAAAAAGAGAAAAAAAGTAAGAAAACCATTAGAAGGTCAAATATCATTTTTCAATTAAATGATTGACCTTCCTTTTTTATTTTAGTATAATTATTTTGGTGATAGATGATTATGAATGATAGTGTAAAAAAGAGAATTAATGATTTAATCGAAATAATTGAAAGAGCAAACAGAGAGTATTATTTAGAAGATAATCCAACACTAACTGACCAAGAATATGATAGATATATGGCTGAACTCATCTCCTTAGAATCAAGATATCCAGACTTAAAAAGAGAGGATAGTCCAACATCACATGTCGGAACTAAAATACAAGATAAATTTAATAAAGTAACCCACAAAATATCAATGTTAAGTTTAGGTAATGTCTTTAATGAAGACGAAGTAAAAGCTTTTGACGAAAGAATAAGAAAAGAAGATGAACCCAAATATGTCTGTGAACTAAAAATAGATGGACTAGCCATATCGCTTACCTATGAAAAAGGAGTTTTAGTACGTGGTGCTACTCGTGGAGATGGCGTAGTGGGTGAAGATATAACCGAAAATATACGTACTATTAAATCAATACCACTAGTATTAGATAGGGAAATCGATATTGAAGTAAGAGGAGAAGTATACTTAAGTAAAGCATCATTTGAAAAAATAAATAAAGAAAGAGAAGCAAATGGTGAACCTCTATTTCAAAATTGCCGAAATGCCGCTGCTGGTTCTGTTCGTAATCTAGATGCTAATATTACTAAAAAAAGAGAATTAGATTGTCTAATATATCACTTACCAAATCCATTAGATTATGGAATAAAAACTCATTATGAAGCATTAGCCTTTATGAAAGAATTAGGTTTCAATACCAATTATAAAGCTAATAGACTAGTAAATAATATCAATGAAGTATTAGATTACATAAAGGAATGGACCGAAAAGAGAAGTTCCCTTCCTTATGATATCGATGGTATCGTTATTAAGGTAAATGATATAAATATGCAAAATCGATTAGGTTTTACAGCCAAAGTACCTAAATGGGCTACTGCTTATAAATTTCCAGCTGAAGAAGTCGTAACTAGACTTATTGATATAATATTCACTGTCGGAAGAACTGGTAAAATAACTCCTAATGCTGTATTAGAACCAGTTAGAGTAGCGGGTTCTACAATATCAAGAGCAACACTACATAATGAAGATAATGTTGTAGATAAGGATATTAGACCAGGAGATTATGTTGTAATAAGAAAAGCAGGAGATGTCATACCAGAAGTCGTTAGATCTATAAAAGAGAGAAGAACAGGAACGGAATTACCATTTAATATGATAGCTAAGTGTCCTATATGTGGAACCACTATTATAAGAAAGGAAGAAGAATCCGATTATTATTGCCAAAATGATAATTGTCCAGCAAGAAAGATAGAAAATATAATTCATTTTGCTTCAAGAGATGCAATGAATATAGATGGAATGGGTGAAGCAGTAATTGAAGAATTATATAATGAAGGATACATTAAGAATATTACTGATATATATGAGTTTAATAAATATAAAGAAGAATTAATTGAGTTAGACGGTTATGGAAAAAAGAAAATAGACAACTTAAAAACCGCTATTGAAAATAGTAAAAATAATTCTTTAGAAAAATTACTATTTGGCCTTGGCATTAGAAATGTAGGAAGTAAAACTGCTAAAATACTTGCTAGAAGATTCAAAATATTAGATAATTTAGCTAATGCCTCTTTAGAAGAACTAACTATAATACCAGATATTGGAGATATTATTGCAAAATCTATCGTAGATTATTTTAATGATGATAATAATAAACAAATTATAAATAAATTAAAAGCATTAAATGTTAATATGAAGTATATAAATACATCTAATGTTGAAGAAAAAGATGATTTTAAAGGCAAGACCTTTGTATTAACCGGTACATTAATTAGCATTACAAGAGATAAAGCATCTGAATTAATTGAAAATTTAGGTGGCAAAGTATCGTCATCAGTCAGTTCTAAAACATCAGTTGTTGTAGTTGGAGATAATCCTGGTAGCAAATATGAAAAAGCAAGAAGTCTAGGTATTACCATATGGCAAGAAGAAGAATTTTTAGATAAAATAAATAACTAGGTATCAAATTGTACCTAGTTTTCATATAATTATAATAGGTGATAACCATGTCTAACATTGAAGAGTTCAAAGCCTTTGTAAGAAAAAATCCAACTTTAATTAACTATGTAAAAGAAGGGAAAAATACATGGCAGGAATTTTATGAACTATATGATTTATATAAAGAAGACTTAAGTATTTGGAATAAATATCTAAAAAAAGAAACAACAGATAATCGAAGCTTTAATATAAATAATATCTTAGATTATGCCAAAAATATTGATGCCACTAAATTGCAAGATGGAATTACTTCTATTCAAAAAGCAATAGATTTATTTGGAGGAATGCTTACTAAAGATTCTCCTAAAGAAGAAAACAACACATATAGACCAAGACCAGTCTACAGGAGATTTGATGATTAGTGACTATAGATATCCAAATGAGAATTAATAATGATCCAAGATTAAAAAGATTTATAAGGGAAAACCCAATATGGTATAAATATTTAAATAGAAATCCAGATAGTTTCAAAAACTTTCTAATCAATATGAAAGATACATATAAATTGAATACATCAGATAAAATATCTAAAACTATGGATAATTTGTCCATGATTCAAGCCTTCTTAGATGCGCTTAAATAAATGATTCTCTAACTCGAGAATCATTTTATTTTACAAATATTTGACATACAATTGTATCAAAATCAATATATTTTAAAGAAATTTTTACAAATAGTTTAAAATTTACCTCTTAATATTTAAT
>DFLL01000037.1 GCA_002375205.1 Caryophanales bacterium UBA3620 | reverse complement strand
TAATATTTTTTTCTTCTTTTGAAGACTACAGGCTCTAAAGTACTTTTGAAGACTACAGGCTTCAAAAGATATAAAAAAAATAATACCTATATAAGTATTATTCTTTATTCTTATCTTTATCTTTATTTTTACCTATAATATTATCTAATGAAAAGTCATAGCTTTTTACATTATCATATGCACCTTTTATTTCATCTACTGTGTCTTTATATGGTTTAATAAATGTTTCATTTACATAGTTGTAACCTATCCATATACCAAATAAAATTACTAATAGTATTATAATTTTAATAAATAGTTTGATATACTTAGTAGTTTGTCTTCTTGTTTCTATTTTTTCTAATCTAG
Source organism: Caryophanales bacterium UBA3620 (assembly GCA_002375205.1). Taxonomy (GTDB): domain Bacteria; phylum Bacillota_I; class Bacilli_A; order RF39; family UBA660; genus CAG-302. The sequence continues at coordinate 17,024 of DFLL01000037.1, read as the reverse complement.
ATAAACGGGCTTCTAATTCTTTTATCTTATCTTCTAATTCTTTTACTTCCATAATTGACTACTCTACTTCTGTTACCCATAATCCATGTCTATTACAATATGAATATATTTTCATTCCTTTAACGTATTTTCCATGAGCAGTAGCCTTCTTACCTGGAGTTAAATAGGTAGTTATTTCAATATCATCATAGACAAAACTAATCCACTCGATATAATGGTCTTCTTCCATGACATGGTTTACAGTAACATATACTTTACTATCATCTATTTCATAACTAGGAACATGTTTTTCTACAGCTCCATCAGTACAATTAGTTTTCAATTTAGTCATAGGTTCACCACAACATTTAATACCACATTCGGGATTTGGACAATCCTCCAGTACTCTTACTAAAGCTCCACACTTCAAACATTTCTTTACAACATATTCTTTCATTTTTTCCTCCATTATTTATAATTTATTTCTTTTATTTGAGGTTTAGCTGCTACTAAACCCATTTTAGGTTCAATTGTAATATCTACCTCTTTCTTTTCTTCTGTTAGTAATATATCTTGAATTACATCCTTTTCTGTTGACTTTAATACAATTTTATGAGGGCCAATAACTATATCTGTGCTTAATTCTGTTCCATTTTTTAAATATCCTAGTAATGTATCATCAACATACACACTAAAAGAAATGGCAAATGCAAACATCTTTTTTTCTCTTATAATATTTATTCTTCCTACTTTGTTTTCATCTGACATAGGTGTTGGTTTACCACAATTACAACAAAATTTTGCATTAAAGTCCAATTTTATCCCGCACTCTAAACAATACATAATTATACGCTTCCTTTATTTCATATTACCATAACTCTTAATTTTTTTCAATTATTTATATACAAATTTTATTTTATGATGTATAATTGTTATAGAATAGAAAGGATGTAGTTAGGATGCTAGGAAAGATTATTGCTATTGACGAAAGTATTGTATCTGTTAGACTTGGTATAGATATTTATTCAATAGATGGCTTAATTGGTAAACATGTTATTTTTAAAGATAAAAATTTTACTAGTATAGGTGAAGTTATTTCTATTGAAGATGGTATCATGAAAACTGTTCTTACCGGTGAAATAAGGGATGGTAAATTTTTATTTGGTGATATTACTAAGCCTTCTTTTAATGCTATATGTGAGCTTATTGATAATGCTAGTCTAGATATTATCTTAAGTAGCAGTTCTGATAATAGCATTGTACTTGGTAAAAGTTATGTATATCCTAATTATAATCTTAAACTAGATATAGGGAATTTCTTTTCTAATCATTTTTCTATTCTAGGTAACTCTGGTTCTGGTAAAAGTTATAGTGTCGCTAAAATACTTCAGAGTGTCTTTTATCAATGTAAGAAATTGCCTTTTTACTCAAATATTTTCTTATTTGATGCTTATGGTGAATATCAGCGGGCTTTTTCGAGAATCCATGAGGTTAATGAAAATATTAATTATAAAGTATATACTACTGATATAAGTAGTACAGAATTTGAACTTTTAAGGTATCCCTTTTGGCTTCTTGGAGTAGATGATCTTTGTCTACTTATGAATGTTACTTCTAAAGAACAAATTCCTATTATTGAGAAAGCTTTAAAGTTAGTTTCTTATTTTGCTAGAGAAGAAGCAGAGGTTATTGGTCAAAAAAATGACATTATAGCTAGATGTCTTTTAGATGTATTGTTCTCTGGCAAGGCTCCTAGTCTTATCAGAAATAAGTTTGTATCTATTCTTACAAAGTTTAGTACTAGTAATCTTAATCTTGAAATTAAACTTGAAAAAGGTGGATGGACGAGAACAATTAGACAGTGTTTATTTGTTGAACAGGGCGGAGAGTTTGCAGATGTTGAGCTAGTTATTGAATACTTAGAGAGTTTATGTCTAAGTAATTTTGAATTATCTCTTCCCAATGGGGAATATATGTATACAATGAAAGACTTTTCTACTGCTCTTGAATTTGCACTAATTAGTGAAGGAACAATGAATAGTGATGCAGCCTTTGAGCTTGGTAATGTTCTTAAAGTAAGATTTAATAATCTTATGAATAGTGATTATGCAAGATATTTTGAATATGATGGCTATGTAAATAGAGAAGGTTTTATAAGTACATTGCTTACTTGTAGTAATGGTAGAAAGGCTCAAATTGTTAATTTTAATATTAACTATGTTGATGATAGATTCGCTAAAAATTTGGTTAAGATTTATTCTAAATTACTTTTTGATTATATTACTTCTCTTAATCAAAGGGCTTCAATGCCATTTCATATTATACTTGAAGAAGCTCATAGATATGTACAAAATGATACTGATGTAGATATTCTTGGTTATAATATATTTGAAAGAATTGCTAAAGAAGGTAGAAAATATGGACTACTTCTTGGTATAGTATCGCAAAGACCATCAGAATTATCGGAAACAACTATTTCACAATGTAGTAATTTCTTAGTATTTAAAATGTTTCACCCTAAAGATTTACAATTTATTAAAGATATTATATCTAGTGCAGATATAACTGTAACAAATAAAATTAAAACATTACATCCTGGTACTTGTATTATGTTTGGTACAGCATTTAGAATGCCGACGATTGCAATACTTGATAAACCTAATCCAGAGCCTTTAAGTCAAAGCTGTGATATTAATAATACTTGGTATTTAAAATAAAAAATAGTTCATTTTGATTTTGAACTATTTTTTTTACTTATTTAATATTTCTTTTAAGAACTGTCCTGTATATGATTCTTTTACTAGAGATACTTCTTCAGGAGTACCAGTAGCCACGACTGTACCTCCGTTATTTCCACCTTCAGGACCTAGGTCGATGATATAGTCCGCTACTTTAATGACATCAAGATTATGTTCAATAATTATTACAGTATCTCCATTATCAACAATTCTTTGTAAGATAACTAATAGTTTTTTGATATCATCTTGATGTAATCCAGTAGTGGGTTCATCTAGGATAAAAACTGTTTTACCAGTAGGCTTCTTTTGTAATTCTTTAGATAATTTTACACGTGCTGCTTCTCCTCCTGATAGTGTTGGAGCACTTTGTCCTAGTTTTACATATCCTAGTCCAACATCGTGAAGGACTTGTAATTTATTTAATACTTTTGGATGATTAGCAAAGAATTCGATAGCTTCATCTACTCTTAAGTTTAGAACATCATAGATACTTTTTCCTTTATATTTTACTTCTAGTGTTTCAGTATTATATTTTGTTCCATGACATACTTCACATGGTACATAAACGTCTGGTAAAAAATGCATTTCTATTTTCTTAACGCCATCTCCCCAACAAGCTTCACATCTTCCACCTTTAACATTAAAACTAAATCTTCCTTTATCATATCCTCTTATTTTAGCTTCTTTGGTTTCGGCAAAGATATCTCTTATATCATCAAATACTCCTGTATAAGTAGCAGGATTACTCCTTGGTGTTCTTCCTATTGGACTTTGCGTTATTTGAACTACTTTATCGACATTATCTATTCCTTTTACTTCTTTATGTTTACCTGGTTTTAATTTTGATTTATAGATGTTTGTAGCAAGTACTTTATATAGTATTTCATTTATTAGGGTTGATTTACCACTACCTGATACTCCTGTTACAAGTGTCATTGTACCAAGAGGTATTTTGACATTTATTTTCTTTAAATTATTTTCTTCAGCACCTTTTATTTCTAAATACTTTTTATTACCTTTTCTTCTCTTTTTAGGTATATCTATTTTTTCGATTTCTTTTAGATATCTTCCTGTAATACTATTTGGATTATTCATTACCTCTTCGGGAGTACCTGCGGCGACGACATAACCACCAGATTCTCCTGCTCCGGGTCCGATATCTATTAGATAATCAGAAGCAAGCATAGTATCAGTATCATGTTCAACCACTATAAGAGAATTTCCTAAATCTCGCATTTCTTTTAATGAATTAATTAGTTTTTGATTATCTCTTTGATGAAGTCCGATACTTGGTTCATCTAATACATAAAGAACTCCTGTTAAGCGAGATCCTATTTGGGTAGCTAATCTTATTCTTTGACTTTCACCACCTGATAATGTTCCTGCTTCTCTAGATAATGTTAAATATCCTAATCCAACATTATTTAAAAAGTTTAACCTTGAAGATATTTCTTTAATAACTATTTCTGATATCTCTTTCTTTTCTTTACTTAGTTTTAAATTAGTAATAAAACTATTTAATTCTTCAATAGACATACATGTTACTTCATAAATATTTTTATTATTTATTAAAACATGTAATACGGAATCTTTAAGTCTTGAGCCATGACAAGTAGGGCACTCTAGTTCAGTCATATAGCCTTCGATCCATTCTCTTATCCAAGCGCTTTTGGTTTCGATATATCTTCTTTCTAAATTTGTTATTATTCCTTCATAATAATTTGTAGTCTTTCTAGTATTACCTGTCTTTGATGTATAATTAAAGTCCATTAAATCTTTAGAGCCATATAATATTATATCTAGCTCTTCTTTTTTTAAATCTTTTACTTTTTTATTTAAATCGATATTATAATATTTTGCTACGGTAGTTAACTCTGTATATGTTATATTTGATTCTTCATCAATATTGATTGGTTTAATAGCTCCTTCAAGAATTGATTTATTTCTGTCAGGTATTACTAAGTCAACATCTATTTTATATTTTATACCTAGTCCTTTGCAATCTTCACAAGAACCGTATGGAGCATTAAAGGAAAATATTCTTGGTTCTAATTCTTCAAGAGAATAATCACAATATGGACATGCATAATCTTCTGATAGAAGTGTTTCTTCTCCTCCTATTACATCGATGATCACTTTACCATGTCCTAAATTAGTAGCGGTTTCTAATGATGAATATAATCTACTTCTTATTCCTTCTTTAATTACTAGTCGGTCGACAATTACATAGATATTATGCTTTTTATTTTTTTCTAGTTCGATATCTTCTGATAAATCTTTTATTTCTCCATCTACTTTTACTCTTATATATCCTTCTTTTCTTAATTTTTCAAATAAATCTTTTTGAGTACCTTTTTCTCCTCTTACTATTGGAGACATGACCATTATCTTTGTGCTTTCTTCTAGTTCTAATATTCTATTGGTCATTTCTTCTATTGACTGCGATGTTATCGGTATATTGTGGTTAGGGCAGTATGGAACTCCTACTCTGGCAAATAATAGTCTTAGATAATCATATATTTCAGTTATTGTTCCTACTGTACTTCTTGGATTTTTATTAGTGGTCTTTTGATCTATTGATATACTTGGAGATAAGCCCTCGATTACATCAACATCTGGTTTACCTGAATTGTCTAAAAATTGTCTTGCATAAGCAGATAAACTTTCAACATATCTCCTTTGTCCTTCGGCATATATTGTATCAAAGGCAAGAGAGGATTTACCACTTCCAGAAACACCTGTCATTACCACTAACTTATTTTTAGGTATTTCGATATTTATATTTTTTAAATTGTTTTCTCTTGCACCCTTTATTATTATTTTATCCATAATTGTCACCTCTTTTTTGATATCATTAATATTTTACTATATGAAAATGTAATTGTCAATCTATAATATTAATACATTTGTTTGTTATAATATTATAAAAGAAAAATGCTAATTAAAGCATTCTTTATATTCCTTAAAATTTAATTTGTCCTGGGGCCACAGGAGAACCAATATTACCCCATAGATTATTATGCTGAGATTCTCCTTGTAATGGGACTAACTTTTTTTGTTTCCCATCTACTCCTTCAGGTTCTGCCATAGCAACTGGAGCTGGGGGTTCAACTGGAGTTATCTTTGGATGAGCTGAGGGGCCTTCATTAAGTGAAGGCATTGGTTCTCGTGTATTTGCATCCGCTGGTACTAACTTGGGATGACTTATTCTATCTTCCTCAACTTTCGCTAGTATATGAGGTTCTTGAGCGTAAATACTTGTATTTCCATTAAAAGCTTTTTGTCTCTTTAGAGCTTCTCCATAAAGGCCATAATCTTCTGGTCTACTGCTTTCATCTGATCCTAAATTATTATGTATCGGCGCACTGTTACTTAGGGGTAATTCTTTTAATTGTGCTTCAAACTCGTCTTTATCTACTTCTTCATGATTTAATATTCCTACTTGTCCAAAAAATCCTACATTTTTTAGTATAATTTTTAAAGTTTCCACTCCGAATTTATCAATAAATGATTTTAAATCATTTTCTAACTTTAATGTTTCTCTTAAGGCTTTGATGGTTTCCTCTGACATTTTTTAGGCCTCCTCTTTATTATACTTATAGTATAACTTAAAAAATAATAAAAGTAAACTGTATTTTTTTATTTTATTATTATTTTAATTCACGTATTTTAATTTACCAGCTTTTCTTTTTATATTTTCATAATATTTATAAACAGTTTGAACCTTTTTATCGAGGATTTTAGATATTTCCTTTATACTAAACCCTTGTTCTTTAAGAGAGAAAACTAATTCTTCTTGACTAGTTAGTTTTCTTTTTATTTTTCTCTTTAAAGTGAGATAATCTTGTTCTTCAAGTAATATTTTTTCGGGATTATATTTATCTTCATCGCTTGATATATTTGTTATTTCTTCTATTGAAATAGCATTATTTAAGATACTATGTTTTTTTCTGTTTGATAGGATACTATAATTATGAGCTTTGTAATCTAAACAGGCATTTAAATATGTGATAAATTTTGAATCACCATTGTAATTATCAATAGCATTATAGAAGCCTAAAATCATTTCATTCATATAATCATCAAAATTATTCCATGTCTTACAATTTTTAACAGCTTTTGAATATAGAAAATTATAATATTTTTTTAGTAATTCCTTAATTGCATATTCATTGTTTTCACCGGCTAAATATAGTAATTCATATTCGTCACACATATTATATCCCCCTAGAACGATTTATTTCTGATAAAAATATTCCACATGCAACAGAAGCATTTAAACTATTTACAGTTCCCTTCATTGGTATTTTTGCTAAATAATCGCAGTTTTCGCTAACGAGCCTTCCAATGCCTTTTCCTTCATTGCCAATTACAATTGCTATTTTAGCCTTATAGTCAATACTTGTGTAATCTACACCCTCCATATCTGTTCCTACTATCCAGTAACCATTATCTTTTAACTTTTTTATTGTCCTAGTTAAATTAACTTCTTTTATTATTTTGACTTTGTCTATCGTACCGACAGATACTTTAACAACTGTACTAGTTATATCAACAGAGCGATCATTTGGAATAATTATAGCATCTACTCCAAAGGCTTCACATGTTCTGATTATAGCGCCAAAATTATGTGGATCCTCAATATGGTCCAAAATAACAATTAGTGGATAAATGCTAGTTATTCCATCAATTACTTCTTTAAAATCGTAGATTCTTATATCTTCTACTTCCATGATAATTCCCTGATGAAGGCCTTTGCACATAGTATCTAATTTTCTAGTTTCAACAATTATTGTTGAAATATTCCTTTTTTTTATCAATGACAATATTTCATTATCATTAAATTTATTGCTTAAGTAAATTTTTTTTATTTTACTATTGTTAGTCAATTTTTCTATTGCTACATTTTTACCATATACTTTCATTTTTTCACCTCTATTAATTGTAGAACTTCCTCTAATCTCTTTGGATTATCTAAATAAAGATAACCTAATAGTGCTTCAAAGCCTGTTGATAATTTATATGTAATTATATCAGTATTTTTAGGATGACTAGCGTTATTGTTATTTCTTCCTCTTTTTACTATGTCTAACTCCTCCTCATTTAAATAATTTTTATTTATTAATTTATTTAATATATTAACCTGTCCTTTAGCTGATACATATTCTATCGATTTATTTTGTAATGTATTAGAATTTGATAACCCTGATTTTATAAGTTTTTCTCTAATAAACAGAGAAAATACTGCATCACCCAAAAATGCTAATGCTTGAATATTAATTTGTTTGGTATCCATAAACACCTCAATTCTTTTGTTATTATATATTATTTGGTTTTCAAAGTCAATACATCAAAACTGAAAGTATCTTTCTTTTTATGATTGATTTATTTTGAGTGAAATAAAAAGATGATTTTTTTCAAAACCTGATAAAAAAATAGAAACAAGATAAAAAAAAGTAAGTTTATCTTGTTGCATACTTTTTAAATTTCATTGATTACATTTATATCGAATTTAATCTTTATTTGTTATCTATTATAGTTAAAGTTTAACGCACAACGATACATTTGTTTACAAAAATTATTTTTTATAGAAGCAATTACTTTATATAAAAAAAGCAGCATTTAAGCTGCTTCATTATTATTAAAGTCTTGTTCAAACTGTCCAAACATTGTTGGCCCTTCTTGAACTGTAGATTCATATATAGGAATAGAATTGCTATTCTGATTAGGGAGTGGATTAAAAAAACTATTATTAACATTGCTATTTTGCTCAGTTTCTAAATTGTTATTAAAATTATCAGTTGTTTGCATCATGCTATTTACTTTACTATCTTGTCTTTCCCATAGGTTTCCATTAAATTGAACAGGATTTACCATATTTGAATTATTATTTATTCCAACCTGATTTATCTCTAAATTTGTTCCTTTGTTTTCAACAGTATTACTAATTGGCTCTGGACTAATATTCATACCTGGCTGAATATTTAGTGAAGGAATATTTATAGAACTTTCCTGTGATGTTGGATGTAGTGTCCCCATTTGTAAATTTGCAACCACTTCTTGTGGCTTTTTAATATCATTATTAATAGAACTATAAATTGTTGGTTGATTATTTAATTGCTCTGCTGGTTGCCAAATCGGTATCTCAACTTTAGGAATATTATTATCTACTGATTTTGAGAAATTTGTTTGAATAACATCCGCTTCAGTTGGAGTAGTTTTATTAGCAATTTTACTATCAACATTATTTGATACAACTTCTCCATTATATTTATCATTTAGGAACTTTAGAGTCTCCCTACTAGGATTATTAAGCAACTCATTTGCTATATTATCTAATTCATCCATTGTAAAATACTTCATATGTTTCCCCTTTCTATCTTAATTAAATTATAATATATTTTTTTTTAAAAGTAAATAGAATTAATAACTTTATATTAAATTATCCCTTTTTAATATGTTAATTTGATATGGTGAATAAATTTCAATATCAGCTTCTTTTTGAAATTTGATAAAGCACAAATCTTCAATTACAATATCTTGGTTTTTTTGGATTGTAACTGAATACTTATAATTATTTTTAAATTTTTGATTATCTTTTCCAACTTTTATAATTTTTAGATTATTGGATAAAAAAACCGCTATATTATCATTAATATGTGTATCTAATCTAATATATTTATCAATCAGAAGTGATGTTTCTCCTTTTAATTGATAGTTTCTTGGCTTAATTTCTTTTTTTGGCGTTATACGTTTAATTTCATTTGAAGTTAAACTATTTATAATACTTTTTTCACCCAATAATCCTGGAGTATCAATAATTTTTAAATTTCCAATTTTAATGTTGATTATATTTAATGTCGTTGATGGATATAGACTAGTGGTGATTTCTTTATTATTATCTGCATAGTTTTTTATTATTTTATTTATGAGGGTTGACTTTCCAGAATTAGTTAGGCCTACGAAATATATTGACTTTCTATTTCCATATTTCTTGATTTTTTTAAATAGGTTGTCTAAATTATAGTTTCTTATTGAGCTTATAACTTCTATATCAAGATAATTATGATAATTTTTTTTTATATAATTTATTATTTTATAATCTTTAGTTGATTTTGGGAGTAAATCTTTTTTAGTTAAAACTATTAGTACATTTTTAAATTTATATAAATAATCTAAATTCAAATTTAATAGTGATGTAACATATATTACTAACGAATTAGCAGGTATCGTATCTATTATTTTTTGAAAATCATTATTATTTAAATTAACCGGTTGATATTCACCATAATTTTTTAATTTAAAGCATCTCTCACACAGTTCTTGTTTTTCATTCTGAACAAATCCAATTTTATCCTTATTTTCCGATTGAAGTTCAATTCCACATCCAATACACTTTCTAATCATAGTACTCTCCTACTTTAAAGATTCCTTGTTTTGTCATCTTTTTTATTTCAATTTTTTCAATAAAGCGATGTATTTTAGTAAAGGGCATATCTTTTTTTGATATTGGATTTACTAGAATAGTAGTTATTCCAACTTTATTTCCACCATAAATATCTGTTACTAATTGATCTCCTACTATGGCTACATCAGGTAAAGTCAAATTATATAATTTTAATACTTTTAAAAACTTTCTTTTTCTTGGTTTTCCCGCTTTAGCACAGCAATCAACATTTAAGTAGTTTTTAAATGGTTCTAATCTTTCCTTAGAAGAATTGGAAAAAATAATTACTTTAAATCCTAAATCTTTAAGTTTATCAAAATGTTCTTTTAATTTCTTTGTTGGTTTGTTATCTGTATATGGTATACATGTATTATCTAAATCAAATAGTAGACATTTAATTCCTTTATCAATTAATTTATCGTAATTAATTGTATAAATACTTTGAGAATATATATCAGGATAAAAGTAATTCATTTTCCACCTCCTTTTAATTATACTATACTTTTTTTCTATTTTGAAGTTTTTTATATCTTTATAAGACATTTTTTGCATAATCTTTATTAGGAGGTTTATTTGATGTTAATTAATTTAATTAATTTTCTTATAAGTAATTTTTCTTTCTTTTCCGGTTCTTATTCTAATAATGCTTTTCCTGAACCGCTTTCTAAAGAGGAAGAAGAATTATATATTGATAAAATGCTAAAAGGAGATAAAACCGCCAGAAGTAAGCTTATTGAACATAACTTAAGATTAGTAGCTCATATTGTAAAAAAGTTTGAATCTAGTACTAATGATACCGATGATTTAATCGGTATTGGTACTGTTGGTTTAATTAAAGGGATAGATAGTTTTTCTCCTAATAAGAATGTTAGGCTTACTACTTATATAGCTAAATGTGCCGAAAATGAAATACTTATGCATTTTAGAGCAGATAAAAAGAATTCTAAAAATGTTAGTTTATTTGATGGTATTAGTTTTGATAAAGAAGGTAATGAGATAACAATCCTTGATGTTCTTAAAACAGATGACCCGGATTATGCTGATGAAATAGATAAACAAGATAATATTAAACTACTGAGAAAATACTTAAATATTCTTACACCAAGAGAAAGAGATATTATCAAAAAAAGATATGGTCTTGATGGTAATGATGAAGTAACACAAAAAGAAATATCTAAAAAGCTTGGTATTTCTAGGAGCTATGTTTCCCGAATAGAGAAAAGAGCTATTACTAAAATACTTAGAGAATTTATTAAAAAAGATAACGAAGATAGGGAAAAACATAGAAATAATTAAATAATTATTGACTAAATACCATTTTTATGATAAAGTTAATATCGAACTGATGAGGAGGAATAATAATGAAGAAAGTAACAACTAAAAAAACTAGATCTGTTAATAATAGACCTAATTGTTTAAAAATAACTAAAAGCAAACAAAAAGTTAATTTTACTACTATTGTTGATGAATTTGGTAATAAGATTAAGACTAGTGTTAGAGAAGCTAGAACTTTTAAAAAGAATAGTAAGAAAGCTGCTTAAGATAGATATTGTATCTGTCTTTTTTTATTTATATTTGTTTTCTTTTTCTTTTTTAGCACTATCTAATATTTTATTATAATATTCTTTCCCTAACATATATTCTTCTTCAATTATTTCTTTATTAATATTATTATTCATAAAAGAAAACTCCTTTCAATATTATTATTTAATAGGAGTTTTTATTTATACTAATAAATTATTAATTCTTTCTTCCATATTATCACTAGTAGTTATATAGGAGCCCACTACTGCTATGTCGGAAAGAGATATTTTTTTTATGGTTTTATCATTTATACCACCATCTACTTCAAGTAGAATATTATAGTCTTCTATTAATTCTTTTATCTTTTTTATTCGTTCTACACTTGATTCAATAAATGGTTGACCCCCATAACCAGGTTCAACGGTCATAATTAAAATTATATCAATATTATCTAAATATGGTTTTAATAGGTTTATATCAGTATTTGGTTTAATAGCTAATCCTCTTTTTACGCCACATTCTTTTATTTTTGATAGCATCTTATTAATATCTTTATCTATTTCTATATGAATTGTAATATTATTAATATTTGAGAGTTCTTTTAAATCTTCAATTATAAGAGATGGGTCTTCAACCATTAAATGGATATCTAGAGGTTTTTTACTGACATTAGATATTTCTTGTATTTCTTTTAATGGAAAAGATAATTGTGAGACAAATTTACCGTCCATTACGTCAATATGAAAGTAATCTATTTCAGTATTATTTATTTTTTTAGTTGTTTTATTTTTGTCTTCTGCGTTTAATAATGATACTGATAATTTCATATTATTTACCTCCGATAAATTTTTTATAGTTTTCATATCTAGATAGTAATATTTTACCTTCACTAAGGAGTTTTTTGACTCTACAATCATCTTCTTTTATATGCATACAATCTCTATACTTACAACTATCTAGGTTATCAAACATTTCTTTCATATTATCTCTTATATCTTCTTTAGTCATACCCAGAAAATCTACGGATGAAAAGCCTGGGGTATCTGCGACTAGGGCTCCATCGATATCGTATAATGTTGTGCACCTTGTTGTATGTTTTCCTCTTCCTAAAGCTTTTGATATTTCATTTGTTTCAAGAGATAGGTTTTTATCTAGCTTATTTAATAGAGATGATTTACCTGATCCTGACTGACCTGCAAAAACAATTACTTTATTTTTAATTATTTTCTTTATCTCTTTAATTCTTTCATTATTTGTAACAATATATCCAATTTTTTGATAATAATCCATTATTTTATCTATTTCTTTTCTTTCAATGTTATTTAATAGATCTAATTTTGTTAAACAAATTACTGGTTCTATATTGTTATAAGATATTATTGTAAGCAATTTATCTAATAAATTGCAATCAAAGTTTGGCTCCTTTACTGAAGTTACTATAAGTGCTATATCGACATTGGCTATCTGAGGTCTTATAAGAGAGTTTTTTCTTGGCTTGATATCTAATATATAATTATTATCTTCATCTATTATAACATCATCTCCGACTAAAGGAGTTATTTTGTCTAAACGAAATTTCCCTCTTGGCTTACATATATTGATTCCTTTACTTGTTCGTACTGTATAGTTATTACTTTCATTTTTTATTATTATGCCTTCCATTAATGCTCCTTTTACTCAGTTGTTTTTTTGTCTTTTTCTTTATCTGTTTCTTTACTAAGTTCATCTGAAGGAATAAGGTCATCTACTGGTTCTTTTTCTTCAGGTTTCTTAGCAATTGTTACCTTTAAGGTATAACCATTATAGATAGGATCTCCAGGTTCTCTACTTTGTTTTAAAATAGTTCCTTCTTCTTCATCTTCAGTTTCTTTATATGATTTATCGATTGTTAAATGATATTTATCGGCAAATTCTATAACTTTATCAATAGTCCATTTCTCCGCTACCATATCAGGATAAACATCTACTTCTGGTATATATAGAACAACATTATCTCCTTTAAATAGCTTTGTCTCTTCATCAGAATTAAATTCTGGTTCTTGAGCTATGATTAAGTCTTCTTTATCTTTATATTCTAATGCATTTTCTACCGATTTGGTCTTCATTTCTACTTTGATTCCTTTTGCTTCAAGTAAACCTTTAATCTCATAATAATTTTTTCCTGAATAGTCTTCAAGTAATAAATACTCTTTACCAGATGATTCTATTATTGTTATAGTACTTCCCTTAGTTTTAGTAGATCCTGATTTTGGTTCTGTTTTTATAACATAGCCTTCTTCAACATCAGCATTTTCTTCTGATTTTGTTGTATATTCAAGTCCTACTTTTTTTATTTTTTCTATAGCTTCTTCAGTAGTTAATCCAATTACATTGGGTACTTTTACTTCTTTAACATTTCTATTTGAGATTAGAAGGTAAATTCCTGCTAGAGCTATTAGTACTACTAAAAGAACAACCGCTAGTATTATTGGAAGTTTATTTTTATCACTTTTTTCTTTTAATAATGAAGAATCTTTATCTTCTATATCACTTGGTTTATCAACCATTGATTTTTTTACTTCTTTAGTTATAACAGGGACTACTTTTGTTTCTTCTAAATCATTTTCTGGATACTCATATACTAATCTTTTTTCATTAGTTCTATCCATAGCAGTCTGCAAATCGTTATACATATCTTTTACAGTATCATATCTATTTTTAGGATTCTTTGCTGTTGCTTTTAATACGATATTTTCTATTGACTGAGGTATTGTCGGATTTTGCTTTCTTATACTAGGTAGTTTTTCTTTCATGTGTTTCAAAGCTATTTCGACAGCATTATCTCCTTTAAATGGAACAGAACCAGTAAGTAATTCATACATTAATATTCCTAATGAATAGATATCACTTTTAACAGTGGATCCTTTACCATTTGCTTGTTCTGGCGGTAAATAATGAACTGATCCCATAACAGAATTAGTCTGAGTAAGCTGTGTTGAATTTAGAGCCATTGCTATTCCAAAGTCTGTTATTTTTACTAATCCATTATCCTCAATCATTATATTTTGTGGTTTAATATCTCTATGTATAATATATGCTTCATGAGCGTGTGATAAGCCATCTGTTAATTGACTCATAATATCAATTACTTCAGTTAAAGTAAGGGCTCCTCTTTTTTGAAGTAATTGTTTTAATGTTTTTCCTTCAATATATTCCATTACAATGTAATAGTTTCCTTCTTCTTCTCCAACATCATATACTTCTACAATATTGGGATGAGAAAGATTGGATACTGATAAGGCTTCTCTTTTAAAACGACGAATAAATTTTTCATCGTTAGAAAGATCTCCCCTTAAAACTTTAATTGCTACTTTTCGATCTAATATTGTATCATTTGCTAAGTATACATTAGCCATACCACCTTCACCAATGGTTTTAATAATTTCATATCTTTCATTAACTTTTTGACCCCTAGATAGCATTATAGATCACCACTTTCTTTTCTTAGATAAGCTATTGATATATTATCTGTGCCACCACGCATATTACTCTTTTTGATTAATTTATCTACTTGTTCTTCAATTGAAGATTTACTATTTAATACTTTTTCTATTTGTTCATCAGTTACCATATTAGTAAGACCATCACTACATAGGAATAATCCATCAACAGTATTGTCGACATCAAAGACATCTATTTCAATTGGATCATTTGCTCCTAAAGCTCTGGTTAATAAGTTCTTTCTTGGATGAAATTTGGCTTGTTCAGGCGTTAATTCTCCAGTTGATACTAGTAAATTTACTAATGTATGATCTTTAGTTATTTTATGTAATTTTTCATTCTTTATTGCATATCCTGAAGAATCACCAATATTTCCATATAGTATGTAGTCATCTGTTTTTACCGCAATTACTAAAGTAGTACCCATTCCTTTACTTTCAGGATGAGATGCTGTATAAGCAAATATTTTATCATTTATTTCTTTAACAATAATTCTTAGCCAGTCGATAGCATCCTCTTTTTTACCAAGTGATTCTTTGGCTTCAAAGCTTTCGGTTAGATGGTCTATAGCAATACCTGATGCTACTTCTCCTGCTTTATGTCCGCCCATACCATCCGCTACGGCAAGAATGAATTCATTATTTTTATTACTTATAATAGTTACATTATCTTCATTATGTGTTCTTACTTTTCCAGCATCTGTCATATAAAATGTTTGCATTGTTTCACTTCCTTAATTATTAGCTCTTAGCTGTCCACATGCAGCATCTACTGAGCCTCCAAATTCTTTTCTAATTGTTGTATTTATTTTATTCGATTTAAGTATATCATAAAACTTAAGAATTTTCCACTCTTTTGTCCTTTTAAACTGGATATTTTCTGTTTCATTATATGGTATTAAATTTACATAGCAGTTTATTCCTCTAAGTAATTTAACTAACTCTAAAGCTTCTTTTTCCGAATCATTAACATCCTCTAACATAATATATTCAAAAGTTACTCTTCTATTAGTAATTGAAATATATTCTTTTATGACTTCCATTAATTCTTTTAAAGGATATGCTTTATTAATGGGCATTATCTCACTTCTTAGTTCATCACTCGGAGCATGTAGGCTTATTGCTAAATTTACTTGCCCATCTTCTTTCATAAACTTTTTAATACCTGGTATTACACCACATGTTGATATAGTAATATGTCTTGAACCAATATCTATTCCTTTATTACAATTAATTATTCTAACAAATCTTAGAACATTATCATAGTTATCAAAAGGCTCTCCTATTCCCATTACAACAACGTGTGTTATTCTTTTCTTTATATCTTCTTCGATTAGAAGTATCTGCTCGACTATTTCATAAGCTAATAAATTTCTTACCTTCTTTAGTCTACCACTTTCACAGAAAGCACATCCCATATTACATCCTACTTGTGATGATACACATATGCTTATTCCATAATCATGAAACATTAATACTGATTCAATCTTATTACCATCTTCTAATTCAAATAAGTATTTATTAACATTATCTCCTGTCTGTTTTATTAATAATTTAATTTTATATAGAGAAAATGTATTATTTAATTTTTGTCTTAATTCTTTACTTATATTAGTTATTTCATCAAAAGAAGAAAGTCTCTTTTTATATAATCCATCGTATATTTGAGAAGCTCTAAATGATTTTTCTCCAATAGATATAAGGTAATCTTCTAATTCTTTTAATGTTAAGTCATAAATATTTCTCACTAATGCACCTCTTAACTCTATCTATATTATAGCAGATTTTACTATATATTTGAACTTATTTTAATTATTTTATATATAGAAAAATGTATATTTGTAAATGATGTGAGAC
>DFLL01000046.1 GCA_002375205.1 Caryophanales bacterium UBA3620 | reverse complement strand
TAACCTAAAACTATTTACTCAAAGGGTCACCATCAGTTAACAATTATCTTTTAACAATACCAGATATAGCAATAAAACCAATAAGAATATACATCATAATTTTAATATCACCAATAAAAATAAAAATAAGACACAAAATACCTCTAACAAAACAAAAAATAATTTCACATTTAATTAAATAGCCTTTTATATTAGTATCTTTTTTTATATCATACAAATTATTCATCGATACAACATCATACATCTTAATTAATAATCCTTCCATAAATACTATAATAAGCATTATATATTTGTTAAATATATTAAGTTTTAATATTAGTACAAAGCAAAAAAACAAATTAAAAAATTTAAAATATTTCTTATCATCAACCTTTTTTGCAAAAAAATATGTAAATATACACGAAGCCACTCCAATTATTGAAGAAATAATACCAACATACCTAATACTCTCCTCAATAAATAAATATATAAATAAAGGTTCTAAAGATAAAAATATAGTTTTACCTTGTTCAAATATAAAAAAAATTTGTTTTCTTTTATTTATTTTATTATTAATAATTCTATTATCTTCTTCTGTTATATCTAGTCTAATTATTGGAATAATACTTATAATAGATATAATAACTACTATTATCGAAAGAGCCACCGTACTTGTAATACTCTCCACATAACCAGAGATAAATGAAGATATGATAACAGCAATATTCATATATATAATAATATAACCAACATTATTTCTTTTATTTTTATTTACTAACTTAATAGCCAAATAATGCCTTATACTGTGATAACTATAAGAACTAGCACTAAATAAAACACTAAATATAGTCAAATTAATTACTGTCTTATTCATAATACTCATATAATAAAAACTTATACTAAAAATAATACTAGATATAATTAAAAGATATTTAACATTAACTTTTCCAAGTAAAAATAAAGTAATACTACATACAATACTACCTATAAAATATAAAATACAAAAAAATATTAGAATATCTCTAATACTATATCCCATCTTATATAAAAGTACTGAAGAAAATACTTCAGTAATATTTCTAGCTAAAGTAGATATCAGAACAAATAAATTGTATCTTTTATTATTATCCATATTATCACCATTAATATTATGTATTTTTTAGATTTTATGATACAATATATCCGAGGTGAATATGTTTAAATATAGTTTAGATAATAAAAGGTATCATACCCTTAATTATTATTTTAAAAATAAATTTAATTCAAAAGTATTTAAAGTAAGTTTAAATGCTGGATTTACTTGTCCAAATATAGATGGTACTAAAGGATATGGCGGATGCATATATTGTTCTAAAACAGGTTCAGGAGAACATGGCGGTAATCCAAATAAAGATTTAACTACACAGTTCTACGATGTAAAAGAAGTAATCGATAAAAAATGGCCCAATAGTAAGTATATCGCTTATTTTCAAGCAAGAACCAACACTTATGCACCACTACACATATTAAAAGAAAAATACGAAGAAGTATTAAAAATAAATAATGTTATTGGATTATTTATAGCTACAAGATGTGATTCCATATCAGACGAAACTTTAGATTACCTAGAAGAACTAAATAAAAGAACTTTTTTAACTATCGAATTAGGTCTTCAATCAATCCATGATTCAACTTCTAAAATAATTAATCGTGGACATTCATTAAAAGAATTTGATGACATGGTAAAAAAATTAAGAAAGAGAAATATTAATGTCGTAGTACACATTATCAACTCTCTACCATTTGAAACAGAAAAAATGATGTTAGATACCATAAGACACCTAAATACATTAGATATACAAGGAATAAAAATACATATGCTAAATATAACTCATGGTACTCCTATTGAAAGAATGTATCTAGATAATAAGTTTAAATTATTATCTAAAGAAGAATATATTGATATTGTGATAAAACAATTAGAAATATTAAATCCCAAAATAGTAGTCCATCGAATAACATCAGATCCAGATAAAAACTCTTTAATAGCCCCAGAATGGTTACTTAAAAAATTCTGTGTCTTGAACGATATTGATAAAGAAATGGCTAAAAGAGATACATATCAAGGAAAATATTATAATAAATAGAACTCTCAAATAAAGAGTTCTATTTATTATAATATACCAAAAAACATTTTATTTTACGCATAAATCATAGGAGACATCGTCAATCTCTCTTTAGTTGTTTGCGTACAAAAGCAGTATATCTCTCTTTTGTTGATTCCGGTATTTCTTCAAATAATTCATCTTGACCATAGCGAGAGTTTCCATTAAATCGGGAAGGCGAATAACCAGAATTTACCACTGGGGCACTCCTCTGATTAATATTTGCAAAATATGATATTTTATCATCTTCATGCCAACTTCTAGGTCTAGCTTCCACCGTAGCTAATTGTTCGCGTACAAAAGCAGCATATCTCTCTTTTGTTGATTCCGGTATTTCATATTCATCTTGGCCATAGCAAGACTTTCCATTAAAACGAGACATTGTAACCTCCTTCCAATTATTAAAAAAAATTGACAAAACAATTATATCTTATATTAACATTATAATCAAAGTGATATATTGATGTCAAAAATTATAGTAAAATCAATAAAAAATGTTTTGTACTTCTTTATTATTATTTGTTTTATTTTTCTTAAACATATCAAATAATCCCATCTTTTAACCTCATTCGCATTATAAACTTTCAACTTCAATTGTATCATCGCTAGAATTGTAATTAATTGAATAATCTTGTTCATAAGGAGAAGCCCAACTTCCCCACAAGCTTATAGTCTTCGAATCTTGAATCACTATTGTACTAAATTCAAAATTATCTCTTAAAAATTGTTCACTTGGTTCAAATAAATTTCCATCTTTATCATAAGTATCGACTTTTTTTAAAGTAGCACTAAGCTCAGGATAAATTCTTTCTTTTATTGATTTTGAATTATCACTATATTTCTTTAAATTATCAAAGACAGTTTTTAAATCAGTCTTATCGTCAATATTTAAAATACTAGCCTCTAGATTTTTTCCAGCAAAATTTACATTTTTTACATCAGCTGATAAAATATGTTTCTCTAAATTGTGTTTAAAACTAACTTTTCCATATCTGTCATCTTCATACTCAATTGTTTCAATATATTTTTCTTTATATTCGATTTTCTTTTTTTCTTCTTTCTTATCTTTAATTCTCAAAACTATTGCAGTTATTCCAATAGTCAATAACCACCAGATAACAATTCCAACTATTCCAACATTTTTTGTTGATGAATCATTATACTCAGAACCTGCTGCTATTCCTATATGTAAAAATACAAGTATTCCTATCCATATAATCCAAAAAATAATTTTTCCTATTTTTTTCATAAAGCACCTCTACCATATATCTATATTTCTAACAAATTGTTCTGTTCCATCAATAAATGCTTGTATTTTTAATTTGAATGGAATACTACATTTTCCTTTATATGAAGGAATACACATATAACCTTTAACGGTTCTACCTTGTTTCATATAGTTTTCTAATTCATCATCTATCTTATTTTTTTGTTCAACTGCTTGTGATGGAGCATAAACCATATTATCAATTTTATCAGAGCCACCAAATCTTAATCCAATTAAATATAAAGGTTTTAATTCCCCATTTTTTATCATTTCCTGTTTTTGTTCACTAGTCAATGATGAATATATTCCTTTACTTTTAAACATATCAAATAATCCCATAGTACCTCCTATCCATAGGATAACACATAAATAATTTTTTAATATATTAATTCAATAACTTTAAATAGATTTTACATATATATTTTACATTTTTTTATAAATTATTTTTCTTAGCATACTCTTCCATTAGGTTATCTAATAGAACATATATGTATTCTGCTTTTTTCATTAGTTTTTCATCTATATTTTTTGTGATTTTAAGTAATCAAATACTAAATCATAATATTCTTTTATATCTACTCCTAGATGTTTTTTTATTAGTAGGTCATCATTTAGTTCTTTTTTTTGTTTCAAATTCTTGTATTTTTTTATCATATCTTTCAAATGATACTATTACATTGTTATCTCCATATTCTATTGCTTCTGGTGCATATCCTACTGCTTGGGCTAATTCTTTGAAATCTAGATCTAGATATTTTTCAAATCCTTTTAATGTTAGTATTGCAGGTTTTTAAGTGTTTTATAAGGGTTATGAATATCAATATATTATAAAAGCCTTGATTTACAAGACTTTATAATCTAAATGGTCGGGAAGACAGGATTTGAACCTGCGACCTCTACGTCCCAAGCGTAGCGCTCTACCAAGCTAAGCTACTTCCCGAAAAAAAATGGTGGAGAATGAGGGACTCGAACCCTTGACCCTCTGCGTGCAAGGCAGATGCTCTAGCCAACTGAGCTAATTCCCCAGAACAATATAAATTATAACAATAATTTATATTGATGTCAATACTTTTTAATTAGTTTTGTTTAGTTTCATATACACTAACTTGCTTTCTATCTTTACCAAGTCTAGAGTACTTTACATATCCAGAAATAGTAGAATATAAAGTATCATCAGTACCTCTTCCTACATTAGTTCCAGGATGAATTTTAGTTCCTCTTTGACGATAAATAATAGAACCAGCAGTTACATATTCGCCATCAGATGCTTTAGCACCTAATCTTCTACCAGCAGAGTCTCTTCCATTACTAGTAGATGATTGTCCTTTTTTATGAGCAAATAATTGTATATTAAATAACATTAATTTATTCATTATTTTCCTCCTTAATTTGTATGTTCTCAGGATATGCTTTTTCTAATTCTAATAAATTAGATATCATATTATTAATAATTTTAGTAGTTACCTCATCTTCTTTTAATACTTCAATATCTAGTCCACTATTTTCTTCATAAGAAAGACTATTTTCATCTATTAAAAGAGATGCATTAACTGAAGTTATAATTGTACTACTTACGGCAGCACATACAATATCTTTACCAAAATCATCATATAAAGCATGTCCCTTAACTGTGATATTTTTAATAATACCACCTTTTTTTGTTAGTTTTACTTTAATCATAAAACTCTCCTACTTAATTTTCTTAATCTCTACTTTTGTATATGGTTGTCTATGACCCTTCTTAACTCTTGTAGATCTCTTGTTAGGTTTATATCTAAAGATTTTAATTTTTTTCTGTTTACCCTGTTTAACGATAACACCTTCAACTTTAGATGAAACATAAGGATTTCCTACAACTCCGTTAGCCATTAGAACTTTATCAAAAACAACTTTGTCTCCTTCAGCCCCTTCTAGTTTTTCAACAAAGATAACAGATCCTTCAGATACATAATATTGCTTTCCACCAGTTTCAATAATTGCTTTCATTCTCTTACCTCCTTACATATATTTTTAAGACTCACTCTTAAGGTGCTACATAAGTAGTCTTACTTACCTTTTCAATGTGGTTGAGTAATCAACTCGAGGTCTTCAAAACAATAATAGTTTACCATAAAAAGAAGAACTAGTCAAACAAATTAATACTTTTTTTGAAAAAAACTCTTTAAATACTCCTTTTCTTCTATTATTTTACTCTTTTTTCTAAAATAATGCATCCTATTTTTATACATTTTATCCTTATTATCAACAACCTTATACTTACTATAATTAAAATTATATAGATACCTCTCTAATAAAAATCTATTATATATGTAAGATAACTCTTTATAAAACTTATATATATTATTAAGAAGTATTCCTATTACCATAATCATACTATAATTCTTATCAAATATATTACAAAATAAAAAAAGAATAATTGATATAAAAGAAATTATTATTGTTAACTTGTTAGCTATATTAAAACTAAAATACTTAGACAATATCAAATTAATTAGTTTTGAACCATCTAAAGGAATAATAGGAAAAAGATTAAATATAAGCATACTTTTGTGATATAAATAAAATAAATTATAGATATAATCTCTTATAATATTATTTTTATATAAAAAAAGAACTACCAAAAAATATAATGTTTGAAATAAAAGACCTGTAATTGCAACAACTATATCATTATTTATATTGGTATTAATTTTTTTATCTACTTTCGTTAACCCACCATATGGATATATAATAATTTTATCTATTTTATATTTAAAAGCTAAAGAAGTCATTACATGACCTAATTCATGAATAATTATAAGTGAAGTAAATACTATAAGGTTAGAAAAATGGCCAGTAATTACAAGTCCTAATGCCATTATTAAATAAGTATAATGAAAATTAAATTTAACTAATAAATTCTTCATAATCCAGAAATATATCATCCTTACTAAAAATCAAATATAAGTCATTAGAAGCTTCTCCTACAAACGAACCCTTTTCTACATAATCATATAATTTTAAAGATATATTAGAAATATTTCCATACCAATAATAAATACCCTCTAATGATTCTATTATAATAGTATTTCCATAATGTTCTTTATAACCAATAAATACTACCATTCCCTCTTCTAATACCGGTACAAGATAAGAATTATCCACCTTTAAATGGACACCATCAAAATATTTTTCTTTAGATAAATAATTAATTTTCTCATTAAAAACAAGTGACGTATTATCCTCTTTAATTTTCGGAAGTACTCCCCCTAAATATTTATTATAAATTTTCTTTATTTTAGTAAAAGATATACTATCACTATACAAATATTTATCAATATAACTTTTAAATTTTTCATTTGTCCTATATGCAATTGCAATCGATAAAAATAAAGTAGCTACAATCAAAATTCTAATTAAAAGGTTCTTAAAATAATTCTTTTTAATTATAGGCTTATTCCTATTAATAATATTTTCATACTTACTAGGATCAATTTCATTCATTATTATCACCAGTAAAGTATATGCTACATAACAAAAAAAAGAAGAAATATTTAACTTCTTCTAAAAAATCTTCTTCTACATGGTTTTTTTAATTTTACTAATTCTTCTTTGTTTTCAGTCTTAACTTCCCTTTTTTCCTCTTCGTATAAATCAATTTCTTGAGTCTTATCAGCAAATAATATTTTATCTTCATCAGTTAAATCATCAAAAAGATAATATATAAAGCCTTTAATGCTTGTTCCTCTATTGAAGTAGTTAGGCAAATCTGATTTTGTAAATATACCGTCATTACAAGTCATAAAAACTGGTTTATATCCTGCAATTTCAAGATAATCAATATCACTTTTTGATAGGTTATTCTTCGATTCATGATGTTTTTCACCATTAATAATTACTTCGTCATACTTAACAAATGGGATAACCAATACTTTATTTGTTTTTTTACTTTCCATATTTTTCACCTCCCTGAAAACACTTTTATTATATCACAAAAACATTTTATTTCAAATATCTTAATTTTATATTATTATCAAAATCTCCTTCAAAGAAAATATTTTTTATTTCTTTAGAATCATATACTAAAACTAAGCTTCCTCTTTCAATATACATTTTAATTATATTATCAAAATCCGTAACTATTCTATTTATATATTCCATTTTCTTTCTTTCAATATCTTTTTTAGTAAATGAAATATTAGTATTTTTGTCGATTACTGCCTCATTTTCATTAATTAATACATCATCATTAAATATTTTTTCAGATATATAATTTTTAGTATAATTATATTTGTTTAATAAATCATCAGTATTTAATACTTTCATAGTTTTTAAATCAATATTGTAAGTAATGATATAATTTCTAATATTATCATTATAAATATTTTCATCAAAAATAAATTCAATTTCATAATAAACACTAAGTATTGTATCGTTTACCATAGTTTTAATTTTACTGTTAACAATATTTAAATTAGTATGCTCTTCTTTTACTATTTCATTATAATATCTTTTAATATAATTAATTAATTCCTCCTGCTCATTTAAAAATTCCTTAGTTAAACTATCATTAATATTTTTAAAGGATACTCTATCTACGTTTATATTACTAAACACGTCATTATAATTATCTAAAGTAACTGAAGACACCGTTATATAATCATTAACTTCATAATTTATATAAGTATTCTTTTCTTTAACTTCTTTATATCCTTGATATTCAAATAATTTATATAGAAATATTCCCATCAATATTAAAAAAAATGCTCCACCAATTACTAAAAACTTAGCCTTTTTATCACTCATAATAACCTCTTTTCTAAATATATTATAGTATAAAAATTACGAAATGTAAATAAAAAAGTCTATCGTTCGAGATAGACATAATTACCTGTAATATCCATTTTATTTTCATTTACATTAATAATTACAAGTGTTGAAACTATTAATAAAATATAGAATACTATTACTCCTTTATTTTTCTTTAACATTTTCATATCTATCATCTCCTTACACCATTATAATAACACATACTATTGTTCGTGTCAATATATAAATTATAAAATTACGAATATTTGTTTGACAATTGACACTTAATATGTTAAGATATTAGTGAAAGGAGAAATCTATTATGAATAAAACAAAGAAAGAAGATAGATTAACTAAAAGACAAAAAGAAATACTTGAATATATAAAGAAATTTTCTGCAAGTAAGAAATATCCTCCATCAATAAGAGAGATAGCTGCTAACTTTGAGCTTAGTTCTCCTGCTACCGCACACGTTCATGTAAAAAAATTAATTGAAAAAGGATATTTAAAAAGAGGAAAAACTAGTAACCATTTACTAGAATTACAAGTACCAAATGAATTTGAAAACAAAAATGATGATGTAATAACAGTTCCACTACTAGGTAAAGTAACTGCAGGTAACCCTATTGAGGCTATTGAAGTACCAAATGAGGTTATTAGTCTTCCAGCTTATTTACTCCCTAAAAAGAAAGAAGTATTTACTATTAAAGTCGAAGGAGATTCAATGATTAATGCTGGCATCTATGATAAAGACATTGTCATTGTTGAAAGAACAAGTAATGCTAAAAATGGTGATATCGTTGTAGCTATGGATGAAGAAAATCAAGTTACTATTAAAAGATATTTTAGAGAAAAAGATTATATTAGATTACAGCCAGAAAATGATTATATGCTTCCTATTATATTAAAAGAAGCTACTATTCTTGGTAAGGCAGTAGGTTTATATAGAAAGTTTTAATAAGAAAAAGAAGCTACTTAAGTAATAACTTAAGAGCTTCTTTTATTTGACTATCTAATTCTTTACTAGTATCTACTTTTTTAATTACTTTATTAATATCTACTGTTTTATATCCTAAACTTGTTAAAGCAGATACTAGCTCCTCACTATGATCTTCTTTCTTAAAGATACCGGTATTAATTACACTTAGTTTTCCTTTTAAGTCTAATATTACTTGTCTTGCTACTTTATCCCCTATCTTAGGAAATTTCTTCAAGTAATTAATATTTTCTCCTTCAATAGCCTCTTCCAGCAAACTAATATTACCTGTTGCAAGCATCGGAAGAGCCATCTTAGGGCCAAGTCCTTTAACGGATATTAGTTTTAAGAATAGTTCTTTCTCTTCTTTATTTTTAAATCCATATAAAGTATATTCATCTTCTCTTACATTAGCATAAGTATAAATAGTATATTCTTTTTCTAACATATATGAATAAGGATTAGGAACATATATTTGATATCCTATTCCATGATTATCGATAATAACATAACTAGAATTTATTTCTTTTATTGTACCGCTTATATAACCGTACATTATTTCATATTCCTTACATCTTTACTAGTTACATTTTTAAACATATTATCATCGATTTCTTTTAGCATTGTACTTTCTCTATTTATTTTATCTATAGCTTCTTTAATCATAATACCAAGCATTTCTCTATAATCAATATTTTTATCATCAAATAAATGATGAGAAAAGAAATTAGGTATAGTATTAACTTCATTAACATATAATTTTTTATTCTTATTATCATATATAAAATCAATTCTAGCTACTCCACTTAAAGCAAGTACTTTATATACTTCTTTAGCAGTCTTTCCTATTTCACTAGTAAGAATTTTAGATATATTAGCAGGATATATTCTTTTATATGTTTCATCATTATCATTTTCCTTACGATATTTATCATAATAATTACAAGGAGAATCCTTAATTATTTCCTCTACTACTGAATCTATTAGTTTTCCTTTACTTAGAAGTACCGCAACATTATATTCACTTCTGTCTGCTAGATATTCTTCTACTAGTACCCTATCATCTTTTTCCATTACCTTTTCAATCGAAGACTCTAACTCTTCTTTCCTATTTACTACTTCAATACCTATTCCACTACCAAGTCTCGCAGGTTTTATTAATAATGGATAAGATAATTTATCAATTTTCTTAAATATTTCTTCTTTATCTAATCTATAATCAGTATAAGTAAAAGATGTATAATCTACTACTGGGATATTATTATTTTCTAGTACTTCTTTCGTAAATATCTTATCTTGACATATACTAGATGCATAGATATCACTACCTACAAACGGTATACCAAGAGTCTCTAAAAATCCAATAATACTTCCATCTTCTGCTTTCTTACCATGTACCATAGGAAAAGCCAAATGGATTTCTTTTATTTCTTTCTTTATTAATCCAGTACTTTCTAAAATAAACTTACCATTTTTATTTATTAAATATACTTTCTTAGCATATCTTCTAATTAAATTAAAATCTTTATAACTATCGATATATCTTAGCATACCACCCGTATACATTTGTAAATCTTTAGTTATATATATAGGAACTACTTCATATCTTTCTTTATCAATATTATCCATAGCTTGAATAGCAGTTAATACTGATAAATCATGTTCTAAACTTCTTCCTCCAAATATTACTCCAATACTTATTTTCATTTCTAACACCTCTTATCTACATTATATATTATTTTATTATTTTTTTAAAGAGAATTATTTAAAAAGATTATGAATTTACACTTAATTCATAATCTTTTATATTTATTTATATAACCGCTATCGCTACCCGGATTAACAAGTTAATCCTCCCTTACCTTGTATTAGAAGAATCCTTTATATCTTTAAATAACTAGTTTTCAAAGAAAGTAATCTTCCTTTAAAAAGTCTTAATTATTCTTCTATCTCCGTCTTTATCTTCTCATCTCTATTCCAAAACGAATGGACTAGACTCACTACCATTTCCAGAGGAAATGGATACGCCTGATTTAAGGAAGACTGCAGGACGGACCGCATTGCCATCGCTAGCAAGGCCAATGCTGAGAAGACCACCGGGACCCACATTGAACACACCGTCAGCACCGTAAGAATTAGCGCGCGAAGACAGCGTCCACTCATATCTTCCAATAGATAGCCAATTTGAACTTGTACAACTTGAGTAACTATCTAGTGTTTGATTACACTGTGATAAATCAGCACTATATCCATAGTCACTTACACTTATTAATCCTACTTTTCCATTCCAAGTATTTGTTCTTGTTACTGTATCATCACATCCAGTATTTCCTTGAGTACAAATCTTACCCATGCTTCCTCTTTCAGCAGTGTAATGTACATCTGCGTATGATTCTTGATCACATGCTCCTATATACCATGTAGCTGTATCAATTAAACTTCTTTCATTTGCTGTTAGTCCTGTATTTGCAAAACTTACATTTGAGGTTGTTACATTATTAGAACCAGTATATACTGTTCCTGATGATGTTTTATTCCAATATAAACTATTGTTTACACTTTCTCCTTCATATCTTGGGTTAAGTAGTCTCATTAAATCAGCGCCTTCATAAGTACCTGATGGTCCCCACTGATTTATTCCCCATCCAGAATTACCACCAGTAGTATTTGCTGATGTATCCCAAGATAAAACTGTAGTACTTATTGGATCATTACTTACTAGTTTTAATCTTCCATCGAAGATTCCCACTATTCTCCATAATTTTTTATCTCCTGCTTGTCTTACAATATCGGGAGTACCTGCTTTGGCATCGCCTGGAAATGTTACATCAGATGTGTATGTATCTCCTAGCCATACATAGTTATTAGGATCTGTTCCATAATAACGGATATCTCCTCCATTGATATCTGTAGACATAGAAGCATATCTATCATTCATTAGATTAACACTAGGTGCTAAGTTATATGTAATATTATTTACAGTAGCATTACTTTTAGTTGCATTATTATATAAATTAGTAATATATTCTGCAGCATCATCTAAGAAGTTAACTTTTACTTCTCCTCCCATTGCTTCTAATATTACTGAACCATTATATGCTCCTGTTTCATTTGTAGTACCTACTGCTGTTCCATCATTTTGTACACTATTTGTATTATTTAGATATACCATTACATAGTATACTGCTGGTGTTCCAGCAGTTAAACTAGCTCCATTATGAATATCTATTGTATTAGTAGTATTTCCAAAGTCTGTATTAATTAGTCCTTTATTTAATACTGTTGTAGCACTAGAATCTGTTCCAATATATACTACATAAGACCACTCATCTTTATCTGTTACGGTATTAACATTTAGATTTAATCTTATATTAGCAGTAGGTATATCCTGTGTAGTACTAGCTGTTATCTTCCATACATGACATCCAGTATAACCTCCTACTACACATGATTTAGTTAGTGCTTTATTAACTTGAGTAGTAGTCATTTCTGTAGGATCTACACCAAATTTAGCTGGTAATAAGTTATCAGAAACTGGTGCAGGACTTGGATTTAAATTTACTCTAGTTGCCGCGATAGTAAGTGTACTTCCATTAATATCTAATGTTCTACCAGTAATATTTTGTCCACTATTAGTAGCTCTTGCACTAAAGTAAGCATATACTCCACCTACTGATAAGACTAGTATTAAACTTAGTATACCAATTAGTAGTGGTAGTTTTGATTTTCTTTTTTCATAATTTTCTTCCATTTTTCTATTCCTCCTTCTTAATAATAGAAGATTACTTAAAAATCTCTAGTAATTATACTAGAATTAAAGTACTCTTTTATTTATTTTATTATTACAAAAAAAGTTTATATTATAAGGTTTACCCCCAGTGCGTACATTTATACATGGAGTTAGAGAATTAGAAAAATGATATAAAATTATATTATTATTTAGCATATATATCGCTTTCCTTTCTTTCCCTACCTTACATACTAATGTTATCATTTTTTAAAAAGATAGTCAAGGAGAAATATTTATTCTTTACATTTATATTATTAGATCATACTAGTACATACTCTCGAGCTATTATTCTGTTATCTGAACAATATCTTATAACAAACTTATTATCCTTCTTGCAGATAATTATACCTACTGTTTTATTTTCTTCAAGTGATTTTATATTTTCATCTATGTAGTTCATATATGTCATAATTTGTCCTGTATGTTCTTTCTTTAATTCTGTTACTTTTAGTTCTACTACTACATAGCATTTATATTTTATATTATAAAGAAGTAAGTCTATATAGTTATATCTATCTCCTAGTTTGATGGGATATTCACTTTTAATAAAGGTAAAACCCGTACCTAATTCTTCTAGAAATGATTCTATATCTTCTAGTATTAGTTTCTGTAATACTTTTTCGGAGAATATTTTATAATTATTATTATTCTTTATTAATATAGGATTTTTAACAAAATCTACTACATTTGATTCTTTATTATTAATTAATTTTTTCTTGGTATCTTCTGGTAATCTTTCATATTCATGAGATTTTATTATTGCCTCTAACTGCCTCTTTGAAAGTTTTCTATCAATAACTTCATTTATATAATAACTTATTGCATTATCGTTAGTAAGAGGGAAAAGTAGCCTATAATGTGACATGGTTAATTGTGCATCCACTGGGTGCACTTTTGAAAACAAGTATAGTTTTCTAATATCAAACAAATATCTAACACTATATTTCTTGCCTAATTCAATTGTTAATTTTTTTGAATATTCTTTTATTATTCCCTCGCCATAATTTTTTCCTGCTTTAAATAATAATTTTCCTACATTATAATATTTTTCTAATTCATATTTATTTTTGCTATAATCTTTTATTTTTTTATTTACTTCATTAGAAATAAGTTCTTTTTTTATTTCATCATAATAATTCATCTTATCAACCATCCTAATTAATTATTTATTATATACATATCAAGAATCAATGTCAACAGCAAAGTGTTTTATTGTGAACATATATTCGCTATTTTTGCATAAAAGAAAACTCATGCCAAATAGACATGAGTCTTTCCTATTTTCTTTCGAGATAATTTAATTGCTCGAAGCACCAGTGATCGAGAAACATTTACTTTTACACATTATTTGCATTTTCTTAAATGCAGTTGCAATTTACCTTTATTTATTTTTTAAGCATTTAAATAGAAACTTCGCTATAAAGTTTCTTGGTAATTAACTTACCAAATTATTTACTTATTTGATAATTATTGATATAATTTGTACAGGAATATTTGATATGGGTGTGGCCAAACTTCTATGGGGGTTACTCTTAGCAAGGGAGGCGATAATATGAGTAAAAAGGATTTTTTGATCACATTTTTAATCACTATTATTTTGCTACAACTAGTAATTGAACTTGTAAAATAAAAGCGACCACCTAATCAGCACGATTTAGGTGGTTTACAATTTAGTGGCCACACTCAACAAGGAAATATCAAGTGTTCCTTTTTTTATTATATGAAGTTTCCTTCATCTGTATACATAGTATCATATTTTTATTGATTTGTCAAAAGTTAAATAGAAACTTTGCTATCGACATAATCTTCTAGTAGTGAACTAGAAGCTATTAAAGTATTATTAAATCTTTTTAATTTAGATAGATAATCTTTATAAGATGAATTATTATTTAAGATATTGGTTTTTTCTTCTATTTCTTTATCAATATCTTTATATTTGTCATCACCATTATATTCTAATTTAGTTGCCTCTTTTTCTAGTTTTTTAATATCATCGATTAAGTTCATTACTTCTTTATTATTATTTAGTTCTTCCGTTATACTTAAATATTCTTTATATTCATTAGAGTTATTTATGGCATTAAATAATTCTTCAATACTACTTTCTATCACACTAATTCTCCTTCTAAAGACCATGTCTTTATTTCAGTTATTTTTACATCTACTATTTTGCCAATATAAGATTCATCAGCAGATATATTTACTAATTTCATTGTATCGGTATACCCCATTACTTTATTATTTTTATCTGATGGACCTTCAATTAATACTTTTACTACTTTACCTAAATATTTTAGATTTGCTTCTCTTGCATACTTATTTACTAATTCATTTAGTCTTTGAAGCCTCTCTTCCTTTTCTTCCATACTAATACTGTCTTCCATAATAGAAGCAGGTGTTCCTTCTCTTTTTGAATAGATAAAAGTATATGCTAGATCATATTTTAGATCATTATATATTTTTAAAGTCTCTTCAAAGTCTTCCTCTGTTTCATTAGGAAAGCCCACTATTATATCAGTAGTTATAGCACACTCTGGCATTGCCTTTCTTAATTTATTAAATAACTCTCTATATTCAGAATTGGTATATCGACGATTCATCTTCTTTAATATTTTATCACTTCCCGATTGAAGGGGAAGATGAATGTATGGCATGATATTATCATATTTAGCTATGATATTTATCATATCATCAGAGAAATCCCAAGGATGAGATGTTACAAATCTTACTCTATCAATACCAGTTAAAGCTACATCTTCAAGTAAATTAGCCATCGTATAATTTTCTTCTAGATCTTTACCATAGGCATTTACATTTTGTCCAAGAAGAGTTACTTCTAAGTATCCATCTTCTTTAAGTTTTTTAACTTCCTCTATTATATCCTTAGGTAATCTGCTTCTTTGTTTTCCTCTTGTATATGGTACAATACAATATGAACAGAATTTATCACAACCATATTGGATATTTACCCATGCTTTGTATTTAGAATCTCTTTTTACAGGTAAACATTCAATAATATCTCCTTCAATAGAATATACTTCAATATTTTGTTTTTTCTCTTTATATGCATTTTCTAGTAAACTAGGAAGACTATATAAATTATGTGTCCCCATAACAATATCTACCCATTTATATTTACTCTTAAGCATATTAGCAATACCTTCTTCTTGAGCCATACATCCTGCAAATACTGTTATGATATTAGGATTATCTTCTCTTAATTTTTTTATTCTACCTAGTATACCTGTTACTTTATTATGAGCATTTTCTCTAATAGCACAAGTATTTAGTATTATTACATCGGCTTTATCAAAATTATCTTCTTTTTTAAAACCAAGTTCTTCCATAATGCCAGATATATTCTCACTATCATGAACATTCATCTGACATCCATAAGTAAGAATAGTATACTTTTTATTTTTACCTAAGCTTTTTAATTTATCATCTACTTTATATTTATCATAGTAGACATTCACTTTCTCTTTAGTTCTTTTTCTTGCATCATTTATATTTGGTAAATTCATATTTTTCACTTCTTTTCTAATTCTAATATTTTTCCGTTTTTTTTCAAATAAGAGTATTCTTCAGCGAACGAATTATTTTCGGCGATTTTATTATTAGCATATTCACACCAATATTTTATTTCTTTCTCCCAAAAATAATATTTATAGTCTAAGTCTCCAGCATTCCTATTTATAATTAAATCATAGATAATGTATTCTGCTAGAGCATCCATTGCTCTTCTATCAGAACTTCCCACTCTTACATAACCATCTATTCCAAGACCAGCATGACCAATATTTTCAAAAGAATAATAACTCTTAGGAAAATAATCCCTAGCTACTCTTCTTAAGGCATCACTCATCTCATCAATATGATCAATTTCATCTAATATCTTTTTAGCATATTCTTCATCAAATTTAGGATGCACCCTCCATGGCATGATTAAATTAAGATTATGATATTTATTTAACATTGGTACAAATCTACCAGATAGTACCATACTCTGTTCTACAATTAAATGTGATGGTGAAGTATCTGATTTAGAACTATTAGTATCCGTTCTTTGAGATAAAATATTCTTAAATTTATGGAACGATTTTATTCTTAAATTATCCCGCGATAATCTATTAAATATTTCTGATAAAAGATTTAGATTTTCACTTAAAGGAGTATTTGCTTTTTTTAATATATCATCTGCTTCTTCATAAGAAAGTTTATGTTTACTTATAATTCTTCCAGGTATTATTGTAAGTGTATCTAATAAAAGACTATAATCGGTATCAACATCTACTCTAAATGTTAATGTATTTGTTACTTTATTTGGAAGTAAGGATAATATACCACTTGATAAATATTCTTCAAATATTGGTATTGTAGCCCCAGGTAAATAAATAGTCTTCTGCCTTTTAAGGGCCTCTCTCATTATATTAGATGTATATGGAATTATCTCCGGAACATTAGCTAAATGAATATATAATCTATAAGTTCCATTACTTCTCTTTTTAATAAACAACCCATCATCAAGACAAGTATCCTCATCATTATCAATAGTTAATACTTCTTGTTTAGTATAGTCCTTAGTATTACCATCTACATACTCATATTTTTCTTTAAATGGCGGAAAATAAAATGATACACCATAAGCATTTGCTACCTCTTCTCTTGACATAACAAAATCATTTTCTATTTTATATATTAAATCCCATACAAAACTCTTATTTGAAGTTTTTAATATACAAAGATACTCATCTTTAGATAAAAGTTTTTCCCCAAGTTTACCTCTTAAAAATAAATAAATAATTTGATTAAAATATTTTATTTCATGTTTACTATCTTCATTATCTTCATCAATGCTAATATACTTTTCGATAATATGAGCAAATACTGAAGGTAAGATATTATTACTAATAATTAGTTCATTCATATTATTAAACAAATATTTACTTAGTAGTTCAATATCCTTTTTTTTAAATACTAAGTACATAATAAAGTTATATTTATCTCCTTTTCCTTTAGAATTACCAGTTATTAAGCATTTGTTTTGAACACTTACTAATATAGATATATATTTTTCTATATTCATAAGTTCTTTCCAGTTAAAACTTTTGGAAAGATTACTTAGAAAAATATCTATTTTATCATGCATTTTATTTAATACATTTTTATTTCTATGTTCTTCTATATAAACAATTAAACATTCAACTAAATTACTTATAATTTCATTATTAATGTCAGTTTCTTCTTCATATTCTTTTTTTTCGCCACTTTTTTTACCTTTATTAATATCCCTAAAAATACTAAGTATACTATTTAATATTGCACTAAGAGACTCCTCAAAAGATTCATTTAAATGATCATAAATAACATCATAATCTGGATTGCAAGAAAAAACATTTGATTTTATTTCTTTTGCTATATTTTTCTTTTTTGCCATATTATCACCCTTAAAATATATGTTAATTAGTTTTTCTTATAATCAGTTAATATACTTAAGAAGGCCTCACTAGGTATTTCTACTCTACCTATTGTTTTCATTTTCTTTTTACCTTCTTTTTGTTTTTCTAATAGTTTTCTCTTACGAGTAATATCTCCACCATAACATTTAGCAAGTACATCTTTTCGCATAGCTTTAATATCACTTCTTGCTATTACTTTACTTCCAATAACTGCCTGTACTGGTACTTCAAATAATTGTCTTGGTATAATATTTTTTAAATTATCGACCATTTTTCTTCCTCTATCATAAGCAAAATCTTTGTGTACAATAAGTGATAAAGCATCCACTATTTCCCCATTAAGAAGAATATCCATCTTTACTAAGTCACTTTCTTTATACCCTATAACTTCATAATCAAAAGAAGCATATCCTTTCGTCGAAGATTTTAATCTATCAAAGAAATCATATACTATTTCGGATAATGGTAGTTCATAATGGATATTTACTCTTGTTTTATCTAAATAGTCTATTCCTTTATATATGCCTCTTTTATCTTGACATAGTTC
This sequence comes from Caryophanales bacterium UBA3620, assembly GCA_002375205.1. Taxonomy (GTDB): domain Bacteria; phylum Bacillota_I; class Bacilli_A; order RF39; family UBA660; genus CAG-302. Next base: position 17,696 of record DFLL01000046.1, on the reverse strand, counting down.
CATTATAGGTCCAATATAATCACTGGGTACTAAGATATTTGTAAAGATATATGGTTCTTTGATACTTCTTATTCTTACTTTATCTGGCATCATACTAGGATTATCAATAAAGATTACTTCTCCATCAGTAAGAGTTATTTCATAATTAACTGATGGTGTCGTAGCTATTATATCTAAATTAAATTCTCTTTCAATTCTCTCAGCTATAATTTCTAAATGTAATAGTCCAAGAAAGCCCATTCTAAAACCAAAACCTAATGTACTAGAGGACTCTAATTCATAAGTTAGAGAGGCATCATTTAATTTTAACTTTTCGATTGCTTCTTTTAAGTTTGGATATTTAGCAGGTTCTATTGGATAGATACCGCAGTAGACCATTGGTTTCATTGGCTTATAACCTGGTAATCTTTCAGTAGCCTCATCTTCAGAATCAGTTATGGTATCTCCTACTTTAACAGACTCCAAACTTTTAATTGAGGCAGTAATAAAACCTACTTCTCCAACATTAAGAGCATCTACTTCTTTTTCAAATGGAGTATGATATCCTAAACTTACAACATCATAGATGTCTCCTGTTTCCATCATCTTTATCTTTGTTTTTTTAGTTAAAGATCCTGATACTACTTTAACTAAAATTACTACTCCTCTATATGCATCAAAATAACTATCAAAAATTAAACATTTTAGTTTATCTTCTTCATTTTTAGGACTAGGCACTTTTTCGATTACTCGATCTAATAATTCTGGTACTCCTACTCCCGTTTTTGCTGATACTTTGATTATTTCTTCAGGTTTAAATCCAAAAGTATCATATAGTTCTCTTTCTACTTTAGGGACATCTGCACTAGGTAAATCTATTTTATTAATAACTGGTATAATTTCTAAGTTATTATCTAGAGCTAAATAAACATTAGCTAAAGTTTGAGCTTCTATTCCTTGGGTAGCATCTACTACTAATATTGCTCCTTCACAAGCAGCAAGACTACGTGATACTTCATAACTAAAGTCAACATGACCAGGAGTATCAATTAGATTTAGCGTATATCCCTTATAATTTAATCTAACAGTATTTAACTTAATAGTAATACCTCTTTCTCTTTCAATATCCATATTATCTAAGAGTTGATCTTTCATTTGTCTCTTATCTATTGCTCCAGTATACTCTAATATACGATCTGCTAATGTACTTTTACCATGATCAATATGAGCTATTATACTAAAATTTCTTATCTTACTAGTATCCATCTATATCACTGCCTTCGAATTCTATTATATCAAAATTTAAATATAAAAAAAAGAAGAATTTATTACTTTTCTTCTTTTTTAGTAGTTGTCTTTTTAGCAGGAGCTTTTTTAGTAGTAGTAGTCTTACTAGTTTCTTTTTTAGCAGCTGGTTTCTTTTCTTCTTTTACTTCTTTAACAGTATCTTCCTTAGAAGCATTAACTGTTTTAGGAGTATATTTCTTTCCAGCTAAAGCATCCTTAGCAATAGTTACTAAATCTTTAAATGCTTCTTTATTATCAATAGCAATTTCACTAAGCATTTTTCTATTTACAGTAACTCCAGCTTTATTTAATCCATCAATAAATCTAGAATAAGAAATTTCATTTTCTCTACATCCAGCATTAATTCTTGTAATCCATAATTTTCTAAAGTTTCTCTTATTTTGTTTTCTATCTCTAAATGCATAAACTCCAGAATGCATTACTTGCTCATGAGCAGTTTTATATAATCTATGTTTACTACCAAAATATCCTTTTGCTTCTTTTAATACTTTTTTTCTTCTAGCACGTGCAACAGTGCCACCTTTAACTCTTGTCATTCTTTACCCTCCTATATTAAGTCTTTAATTCTCTTTAAATCTGATTTTGCTAAACTAGTAGCCTTCTTTTTACTACTTGCTCTAGCAGCACTGTTCTTACCAGTGTTATGAAGTACTCCTTGTCTTGATTTACTAATAGAACCACTTTGTCTAATATTTAATACTTTTTTAGTTCCTTTATGTGTCTTCATTTTGTTCTTTTTAACCTTAGTCATAATATCCTCCTTCTATTTTTTAGGTGTAAGTATCATAAACATCGTTCTACCTTCAATTTTTGGTTTAGACTCTATTTCTGATACATCACTAACTTTTTCATAAAATCTATCAAGAACTTCAGTAGCAAGTTCTGGATGAGTTATTTCTCTACCCTTAAATCTTATACTTGCCTTTACTTTATTTCCTTTAGCAAGGGCCTTACTAGCATTATTAACTCTTGTATCAAAGTCATGAACATCTATCTTTACAGATAATCTAAATTCCTTTGTTTCAACAATAGTCTCTCTTTGTTTCTTTTGAGATTCTTTGGCTTTTTTCTTTTTTTCATATTTAAATTTATTATAGTCCATTATTTTACATACAGGAACATTTCCAGAATCACTCATGAGAACCAAGTCAAAACCTGCATAACCCGCAAGAGTAAGAGCATCTTGTTTGCTCTTAATGCCTAGTTGTTCACCATTTGGTCCAATAACCATCATTTCCTTACATCTAATTTGTTCATTGATAGGATTATCCTTTAAAGTAGCTATAGCTAACACCTCCAAAAAAATGAATACTTGGATAAGAAGTATTCATTAAATCTAAAAAAGCTTGTTAAAATTTGTTTTTTTGGCTTTTTTACCTATTACTATATGTAATCAGGTGAGAATAATAAATCTTCTTTCCGTTTCACAATAATTATAGTATAGTAATATGTAAATGTCAACCTTAAAATCACTAAAAATTATAAAAATTGCTTATTTTATATTGAAATAAAGAAAAGAAGACTATTTTTCATCTAAATAATCTTCTTTAACACTATCATCTATTTCTTTTAAATCTTCTTCTATCTTTTCATCATCTTTAATTTCATCCCATGGTTCTTCATCTTCTTCAATAGCTATTTTAACTTTTGTATCTCCAACTATTTCTACACCTAGTTCTTTTTCGATGTCAATAATTATATTATTTCCATCTTCTCTAGCAGATATACAACTAGGTCCTTTTAAACTTCTTACTATTATATCTTTTTCTCCAGAATCCACTGTTTCTTTTTGAAAGACTGTTACTACATCTTTATAAGTAAGTGTTTTGGTTATTACTGATGTTTTCGTATCATTATCATGGGAATACCATAAATTTACATCAAAAGATCCATCTATTTCAACCTTTTTATTCACTTCCTTACCAGAAAATTTATGATTAATTACCCATGCTCCTAAGACAGTATCGACAGGAGTACCTACATCGACAGTATAAGTATTTTTATAATACTTTTTACCCTTTCCTACTACTGCCTTTGTAACTATTTCTTTATATGCTGACAAGATATCACCCCTCACAATAACTTATGCCTATTGTAAGAAAAGTGTACTATTTTTTATAATAAATCATCATTTTTTATAATAAAAATATTCTTATCTTTATAAAAAGCAAAGAAGACATCTTGTAATTTTATATCTTTTTTATCTAAAAAGTCATATACCCATTTTTTATCTTTCTTTAAATGTTTTATTGTATCTTCCTGTATGTCTCCATCTAATATGATTGGTAAAGGTAAAGGGCTTTTACCATCAGCATAAGGAAAAACAGATAGTGTTCCCGATCCTTCTAAAATAGCATATTCTATTTCTTCAATACTACGATATCCTTTATCTCTTAATTGGACTAATAAATCATCCAAATTATATCTTTGTTTTAACATTTCATTATAATTAATTTTACCATTCTTTATAATAACACTAGGATTACCATCCAACATGATTCTAAATCTTGGCTTTTTTAAACTAACATAAGATAGTGTGCATTCTAGTAATACTAATATAACAATAGGTATTAAAGAATATAATAAAGAATCATTATAATTTTCAATACTAATCACTGCTAGTTCAGCAATTAAAAGAGTCACGATTAAATCAATAATGCTAAGTTGACCTAACTCTCTTTTCCCCATTATTCTGTATATTATAAAGATAAAAATATAAAAAAATACTGTTCTAATTATTACATTAATCATATTATCACCATTATAATTATGTAATATTGTATATATTTTTATACAAAAACATATAATTTAATGGTGATAAATATGAAAAAATATTTAAAAAGTTCTTTGTACACTCTTAGCATAATGGTAATTTCAACTATTATTATTACAATATTAAATTATTTTAATATAATAAATGGTACTCCTCTAAATATTATCCATTATATTATTCCTATTATTAGTGTTATGGTTGGTAGTTTTATTTTAGGTAAAACTTCTTCAAAGAAAGGTTATATCGAAGGACTTAAATATTCAGGTATATGGAGCATTTTCTTTCTTATTATTAATATCTTTATAAAAGAATTAAATATATCTAGTGTTATCTTCTTTATCATATTAATTCTTTTAGGAGTGCTATCTAGTATACTTGGTATAAACAGAAAAAGAGCGTAGGCTCTTTTATCCATTTAACTCATAATATTTATTTACAATAGAAGCCGATATTCTCTTAGTTACTGCTGAAGTACTTGAATTAGGCAGACTAATATCTGGAGAAACCACTATAATACTCATTTTAGGATTATCCGCTGGTGAATATCCAATAAATGAAGTTGTTATTGTTTCAGTGTCTACCTTACCATCATTATCAGTATCAATAAAACTTTGACTTGTACCAGTTTTACCCGCAGAGTTCGTATAATTTCCCATATATCCATAACCAAGGCCACGAGATACAACCGCAGCAAAACCAACATGTACTCTATCCATATACTTACTATCAATATCAACCTTACCCAATTCTTCACTCTCAGCTTTATATAGCAAAGATCCAAATTTATCCTTACTATCACTAGCCCTATAAACCTCTCTTAATAAGTGTGGTTTTAATCTAGTACCACCATTAGCTAAAGTATTAATATATTGTGATAATTGAATTGGTGTATAAGTATCGTACTGTCCTATGGAAAAATCTAATAAGTGACCAGGTAATTTACTCTTACCCATGTAACCAAGACTCTCTACCGGCAAATCAATACCAGTTTTAACACCAAGGCCAAATGATGCATACATATCACGATATTTGTCAAATGCACTATTGTCAATAGATAAACCCTCATTATATCTGTAAGTTGCTCCACCTACTTTAATAGCTATTTTATATTGGTAAACATTTGAAGAATATTCAAGAGCATATATATCATCAATATTTCCCATTGTTCTCCATGAACATTTTTCTGGAGTATCCTTTATTTTTATACATTCATCCAATTGATAAGAACCAATATCAATAGCCCCATATTTATATCCCACAAGCATTGAAGCTCCTTTTACAATGCTACCAGGAGTTACAGGAAGAGTAACTATTCCAGGAGTATAATCAACTAAATATTTTGAACCATTGTCATCAATCAAAACTTGTTTTCCCCCCATTGCAAGTATCTCACCTGTATTAGGATCTGATACAATAGCAAAAGATCTATTATAGTAATCAGTTCCATATTCCCCTTTAGCATTTAATACTTCATTAGAAAGAACCTCTTCCAAATATTTCTGAAGATTAATATCAATAGAAAGAACAATATCATTACCCCTTTCACCTTCTTTAACAAGTTCATAACTATTATCAGATAAAAGTCTATATGTAGCCTTAGTTCCCCTTAAATAATCCTCATACTGATATTCCAAATATGAAATTCCAACTCTATCATCTAATGAATAACCCCTCTTTAAATAATCCTCTGCTAGCTCCTCTGGAATACCTTGACTATTAGAAGATACACTACCAAGTATTGATTTAAATACATCTCCGTATAAGTAAACTCTTTCCCAATCTAATTTAGTATTAAATCCACCTAGTGAATCAATATTTTCACTGATAAAAGCATATTCTTCATCTGTTACATCTTTATTTTTAATTACTTTTTCAGAATACGAATATCCCTTATTCATTAAATAATAAATAAAAGCAGCCTTTTTATCTCTATCATCATATTCCTCTATCTTATCACTAATTCTATCAAATATTAAATCAACAATATCACTATCATTTAACTTTCTCTTTTCATATAAATCCCATTCCTTATTCTTAATTAATTTTCTACATTCATTAAAATGACTTTTATAATAAAAATTTTTTAATCTCATATCATTAATCTTAGAATAATCAACATCTATATTATCAGCAATAATATAAGCAAGATTAACTTCATCTTCAGTCTTAACATTTTCTCTCTTTTTATAATAAATAGTTTTAACAGCTTCATTGTCCACTAATAAGTTATAATTTCGATCATATATTCTGCCTCTCGGAGCACTTGTACTCTCAATTGTTTTATGAGTAGAATAAGATAACTTTTCATTAAATTCATCTACTTTAAGGACTTGCAAATAAAATAATCTCCCACATATAACTATATATAAAAGAAAAATAATAAACATAATAATTTTATATCTCTTATCAATTACTTCAAGAAGATTTTTGTTACTAATTTTCTTCTTTTTATTAATAGGTTTTTTATTCTTCTTAATTTCTAATAATTTATTTTTTTTAATGTTTTTTTTCTTATTCATATTCCCTCTTTAATTATTATATCATAAACAAATAAAATATACATAGACTTTATTAGGTGAAATTATGAATTTTTATTTAATTGAAGAATATGTAAATAGAATGAAAAAAGATGATATAAATATATTTGCTTTAAAACAAGGTATTATTTTAAATGATAATGAACTTGATATCTTATTTACTTATATTAAAAATAATTATAGAACTATTTTATATGGCAACCCAAAAGAAATACTACTTGAAATAAAAGATAAAGTTACTCCTCTTACATATAATAAGATTGAAAATTTATATATGAAGTTTAAAGACAAAATAAATATATTTACAAAAAATATACGAGATTAATTACCTCGTATATTTCTTATTAAGTCATTATTAAATTCTTTATTTCTAATCATATCAATTTCATACTTATATGGGGGATATTCTTTATCTTTAGAATTATCATCCTTCGTAACATAAGGAGTCTCTAATATTTTAGGAACATTTTCTAATTTTTTATTATAGATAACATTAATTAAATTATCAAATCCAATCGTACCTAATCCTATATTTTCATGTCTATCTTTATGACTTCCAAGTATATTTTTACTATCATTTACATGAATACAACCTATGTATTTGATTCCAATTTTTTTATCAAATTCATCTAATATATAATCAAACTCTTTAATATTATATCCCGCATCATTTAAATGACAAGTATCTAAACATACTCCTATTTTATCCTTATATTTAACATTATCAATTATCGTTTTTAATTCATCAAAAGTTTTACCTACTTCATTACCTTTACCAGCCATAGTTTCTAATAATATTCTAACATTATAATTATTATCAAGAATTAAATTAAGTCCTTCACTAATACTAGTAAGAGCCTCTTCACGAGAAGAATTAACCGCAGATCCAGGATGTAAAACCATATATTTAATTCCCAATATACTACATCTTTCAACTTCTTTTTTTAAGAAAGATACAGAAAAATCAAAATTTTCAGTATTAGCTAAATTAACAATATATGGAGCATGAACTATAACTTTATCAATATCAATATTATTTTCTTTCATCAAAGCATATGCCCTATCCCTAAGTTCTAAATCAATACTTCCTCTCATCGTATTCTGTGGAGCTCCAGTATAAAACATAAAAGTATTAGCCCCATAACTAAGTGCTTCTTTAACACTTCCAAGTAATTGATCACTATTTTTATATGAAACATGACTACCTATTATTAATTCCATATATCCACCAACTTTCTATATAATTATATCATAAGAAATAAAAGAAAAAAAGCATAAATGCTTTTTATCATCTATCAATAACGGGTTTAGAATTAAAAGGTTTAGGAGTTGGTATAGTACCACCAGAATTTAGTTGTCTAACATTAACTCCTTTAAACTTTCCACCATCACTAACTGAAGCAGATACCACAATATACATTTCGTCTTCAGAATCATATGCTAAAATTATACCATCAATATCATTATCAAATCTAGTAATTTTAAGAATAGTTGCAAATACATCTTTATCTTCTATTAATTGACATACTCCTCTATCATTACTAATAATATCACTGTTATAATCTTCAATACTATCAGGGTCTATTTGACATTTAGTATATTCATCATTAACATATTTTTCGATAATAGTTATTGCTTCTTCATAAGCCTCTTGTCTAGCAGCTTTTACCGCACTAACCACTGAAGGTATAGTAACAACCATAACAAGTCCAAGTATTACAATAACTGCTAGTAGTTCTATTAATGTAAATCCTTTTCTATTAAATCTTCTCATAATCTATGTCCCCTTAAAAGAAAAAGCGAATAAATCGCCTTTTAATATTAATTATTTTAACGTGAAGAAACTTCAGTACATCCAGCAGAAGTAGCTTTATTTGTTCCGCCATTTACATTAAAACTACCAGTACTTTTTGCCGTAAGAGTTACACAGATTTTATTTCCGACTAATTTTGCTAAAGCTGTATCAATATTTGATGAAGCATCTGTAATTCCAGCATTAACTAAATCTTCAGATCTCATTGTCAAAACATTATACTTTATTGTACCATTATCATCTTTTGTCCATGCTTTATCAGTAGTATTATTTAAAAATTCATTATAATTTTGATCAACTGGATCAGTGCTAAGTGCTCCTGAATATGTACTTAATTCATAATTCTTTGTTAACCAATCAGCAACTGTATCAGCAGCATTTTTAAGTTGTCCACTTCTTGCACTATTCATAGCATTGATAACTGATGGTATAGTTACAACCATAACGATAGCAAGTATAACGATAACTGCTAGTAATTCTATTAATGTAAATCCTTTCCTATTTAATTTTTTCATTCTTTCATTCCTCCTTTATTTTTATTACAAAATAATTGTAGCAAAAAAAAGATAGTTAGTCAACTATCTTTTTGTAAATATTTACATATTTATCTCCATATTTTTTATTTTTGTAAAGTACTAAATCATTATAACTATCTTTTAATTTATCAAAACTATACTCTAGTACTAATATTCCATTATCTAATAAAATATTATAATTATTTACTAATTCTATTACTTCTTCCATTACTTTTAACTTATATGGAGCATCTACTAATATTATATTAAATTTAATATTATTATTTTTAAAATATAATAAAGCTTCTTTATAATCTTTATTTAGTACTATAGATTTATCTCTTATATTAAGATTATTTATATTTTTATTTAGAATATTTAATATTTCTTTACCATTATCTACAAAATAGCATAATTTAGCATTCATAGATAATGCTTCAATGCCTAAAGACCCACTACCACAAAAAAGATCTAGTACCACTGCATTATCAGTATAATCTTGAATAGAGGCAAATAAACTTTCTTTTACTCTATCCATCGTAGGTCTAGTACCAGGAGTATTATACCCTTCTACATTTTTACCTTTTAAATACCCACTTATTACTCTCATTTATGACACCTTCTATTAGTACTATATTCTTTAAATTTTCTATTAATTTTTAAAATATAAAAAAATAATTCATTATAATACTTCATATATTCTTTATAATTATCATCTTTATATATTTCCTTTTTTAGAGATATCTTTTCATAATGATTATTAGAATTATTGTATTTACCTATTAATTCTAATAGCCTCTTATTTAGTACTACTCTTTGTTTATAATATTCTAGATTATGTATTAAATCACTATCTTCTAGAACATTAATTAAATTCTTCGTCTTTTCAATAATATTATCCATTATATTTCATGTACCTATCTTGTTCTCTTTTGATATCTCTTTCTTTGATTGTCTCTTTCTTATTATAATTCTTTTTACCTTTAGCTACTCCAATTAAGACTTTAGCTCTACCTTTAACGAAATATATCTTTAAAGGTACTAAAGTATATCCTTCTATCTCTAACTTATCTCTTAATTTATATATTTCTTTTTTATGTAAAAGAAGTTTTCTAGTTCTCGTTTCTTCATGATTAAATCTATTACCTTCAGAATATTCTGATATATGAGTATTTAAAAGATATGCTTCATTATTCTTAATTATGGCATAGCTATCTTTAATATTAGCTTTACCTAGCCTAATACTCTTTATTTCTGTTCCAGTAAGTACAATTCCAGCTTCATATTCATCTTCAATTTCATAATCATATCTTGCTTTTCTATTTAATATTTCCATAAGAATACCTTCTTTCTTCTTTATTATAACAAAAACTCTATCAAAAAGATAGAGTTAATTATGGTAAACTTTTTACTATTATATTATCATCGTTATCTTTAACAATACTACTATACTTATTATATAATCTTTCATAGTCTTTTAGATGGGTTTTAATATCGGGATGAGAAAATGGTATTACTTTAAAATTAGTATAATTTTCATAATATGTATATATAAATTCATTATTTAAGTCACTTAGTTTAATGATAGAAGTATTTCCCTCTACTGTTTTAGTTATCTTAATACTAGTAAGTAATCCAATAGTAGTATTATTATCTACTTTAGTCTCTTGAGCAGATATCATATTACCAAGAGAATATATAACTAAAGTATCTCCTATCCAAGTAACAGGCATTACTACATGAGGGTGCGTTCCTATTATTATATCCACTCCATTATCAGATAAAAACTGAGCCATATCTTTTTGATATGCCGTAGGTACATGAGTATATTCTACTCCCCAGTGCATTGCTACCATAAGGACGTCTACCTTGTCTCTTACTCTTTCAATATCTTTTTTTACAACTTCTTTATACTCTTGATATTTAGTATCATTATCTGGATTATTACCATTACATGGCCAAATATTAACAAAATATTCTTTACCACTAGGTACATTAATACCATTAGTACCATATGTATAATTAAGAAGAGTATATTTTATATTATTAACTTCTTTTATTCTAATTTCATCTTTATCCGCAAATGAAGAATAAGAACCCGCTGTTAAAACGTCTTTATTCTTCCAATAGTTAATACTATTTAGTACAGCTTTTTCTCCTCTATCTAAAGTATGATTAGTAGCTAAACTTACTATATTGAATCCTGCATCTATTAGAGCATCACCCACTTCATAAGGAGAATTAAAAGCAGGATAACTAGATAGTCCTATCTCAGTACCACCAAGAATAGTTTCTTGATTATAATAAGCTAAATCATAATCTTTTAAATAATCTTTTAAATATGTAAATACTGGTTTAAAATCATAACCATCTTCTGTTTTACAGGCATTATATAGTTTATCATGAATAAGAGCATCTCCTCCCATAATAAGATTGATACTATATTCTTTTACCTTTTCTTCTACTGGTTCTTTGTTATCTATTAATGTTTTATCTTCCTTCTTATTAATAAAATAATATGCACCAAAGCCCAATAATAAAAAGAATAGAATTAAAAGTATTATTCTATCTTTTCTTAACTTTCTTCTTCCCCTTCTTCTCTTCATAACCATTCTCCTTACTATAAGAACTTCTTAAAAGTAATACTTCTTCTTTATCCATATCTACTTTTAATAAAGATACATCTATTTGGTCTCCAACTAAGATTCTTTCGCCATTTATATTGTTAAATAGACTATAACCATCTTTACTAACACTATAATCTTTACTACTTACATATACTTTACCATATACCATATTAGGAAGTAATACTTCAACATACCCTTTTCCTACTTTAGATACAGTAGAAGTATATTTTGAACCTACTGGAATAGTGTTCATATACTCTAATTTCTTCAAATCATCAGCTTTTCTTTCTACTTTATCTGCTCTTAATTCTGCATCAGTACATATCTTAGCAAGTTCTTCCATCTTAGGTTCCCATTTATTTCGAGCATATTCATCACCATATTTAATAGAGTCTTGATATATTCTTTCGTTTATATAGTCAGCTAATCTTCTAATAGGAGAAGTAAAAGTAGCATATGCTTTTATGCCCAAAGCAAAATGTCCTTTATTTAAATGACCATATCTAGCTTTAGATTGACCTCTAATAGCAATATTATCAAGTACTAATTGATCTGCATTTCCTCTATAAGTACTAAGTATTTTCTTTATATCTTCATTAGTATAAGAGTCTTTTTTATCTACTATATAACCTCTTTGACTAAGTAATTTTACCCAAGCATTTAATTTATCATTATTAGGTAAATCATGATTTCTTGCGATAAAAGGAAGATTATGTTTTATCATATAATCGGTTTTAGTCATGTTATGTAAAAGCATAATAAACTCGATTAATTCTTCAGCTTTACCTTGATGTCTTCCTTTTATATCAGTCACTTTTTCATTATCAAAGATAAATTTAACTTCCGTACTAGAAAACATAAGAAAACCATTTTCAAGCATCTTCTTTTTTACTCTCATAGCTATACTATATAGTTTTTCAAGCATTTCTGTATATGATTCATATCCTTCTGGTACTCTATCTTCTTCAAGATACTCATTTACCTTTTCATATGTTAGCTTAGCCCTACTTCTAATAATACTTCTTCCCATAGCATAGGGAGTTACTGTATAATCATCATTTATTTTAAATATAACAGAACTTGTAAATCTATCTACATTAGGATTAAGCGAACATATTCCATTAGATAGTTTATGATGAAGCATTGGATTAACCATGCCTGGAGAATATACTGATATTCCTCTTTCAATAGCATCTCTTTCTATTGCACTACCCTCTTCAACATATCTAGGAACATCCGCAATTGAGGAATATAATAGTCCATTAAACCATGCAACTGCATCATCAAAATCTTTAGTATCTTCTGAATCTATTGTTGTATGAGGAATTTCTCTTAAATCAAATATTCCTTCTTTTTTAGCCTCATTTATTTCTTCTTCGCTTAAACTATCAGGAATATCTTTTAATTCTTTTAAATAATCATTATTATAACTCACTGGAAAATTATACTTGGTAAGTAATTCTCTTACTTTAATTTTATATCTATCTTCAAGTATTTCCTTTATCTCGTTAGAAGAACCATCTACTAGTACATTTGCTCCTTCAGGATATTCTTTTTTTATTATAATATCTTTATGAAATTCACTTCTAACTACTAAGTGATTTCCTTCTCTAACAATAGTACCAATATAGTCTTGTACTTTTTCTTTAGTAAGCACTTTAACAACAGTGGCTCTACCACTATTATAATGAGGATCTACTAATACAACATCATTACTCTTTACAATATTCTTTTTATCAAATATTAAATCAAAATCACCATCTTCTAATTCTACTATTACTTTTTTTCTAATAGTAACTTTTACAATACCTTTTTTTAGACTAGTTCTCGATACCAAACTATATCTTCCATTCTTACTTCGATATATCGTACCATATCTTTCTAAATTAGATAAAGCTTCATCTAAATCCTCCTTGCTTATACCTAATTCTTTTCTTATCTCATCATAATTCATACTAATGTTTTTTTTAATACTAAGTAAATTAATAATTTCCGTTTCCATAACCCTATTCCCCAATCACAATCTATTTTTTAGGTTTATTTCCTTTTTTATTCTTTTTATTTTCTCTATTTTCATCATAGATTATAAAATCTACCTGAGCCTTATCTTTATCTGCTCCTATTACTTGTACTTTTATCTTATCACCAAACATATATCTCTTATTTGTTCTTTTCCCAATTAAAGCAAGCATATCCGGATTATATACAAAGTAATCGCCTTTAATATTCTCATTCTTAATAAGGCCTTCAACTGTATTATCAAGTTCTACAAAGATACCAAATTCTTGCACTCCCGATATAATACCATCATATACTTCTCCGACATGATCCATCATATATTCAGCTTTCTTCATATCATCGACATCTCTTTCACAGTTCTGAGCTTCTACTTCACGAATGCTACAGTGTTCGCTCATTTCAGGAAGTACTTCACGATTTTTCTCAATTACTCTTTCACTATAATTATAGTTATAATCTTTGATTAACCTATGTAATATTAAGTCAGGATATCTTCTAATTGGCGAAGTAAAATGACTATAACATTTGCTTCCAAGTCCAAAGTGTCCAATATTAATATCGGTATATTTAGCCTTAGCTTGACATCTAATTGCCATATCATGAAGAACAATCGCTTCTGGTACATCTTCTAACTGATTTAGTATTTTTTGTAAATCTTTTGAACTATCTACTTTATTCTTACCAGTAACAACATATCCATGTAAAGATAAAAACTTTAAAAATTCTTCTAGTCTTTTTTCATTTGGTTTATCATGGACCCTATATATTCCTGGTAAATTCTTATAAAAGATACTACCAGCAACTGTTTCATTGGCCACTATCATAAAGTTCTCTATTAGTTCTTCTCCACTTCTTTGCAGTCTTCTTTCAATACCAATAGGATGACATTTATCATCTACTATTATCTTAGCTTCATCACTTTCAAACTCGATATAACCTCTATTAACCATTTTCTTTCTAAGTATTTTAGAAAGTTCAAACATATTTAATAGAATATCTTTAAATTCTTCATAACCTTCTGGTATAGTATCTTCCTCAAGTATTTTGTTAACACATTCATATGTCATTTTCTTTCTACTTCGAATAATAGAAGGATAAATATCATAATGGATAACATTTCCTTTATCATCTATAGTCATCATACATGTCATAGATAATCTATCTTCATTTTCATTTAAAGAACATATTCCATTAGATAATTTATGAGGTAGCATTGGTAGTACTCTATCTACTAAGTATACTGATGTACCCCTAAAATATGCCTCTTTATCAATCTCCGTACCTTCTTTAACATAATAAGATACATCTGCGATATGTACTCCAAGTATATAATTACCTTTATCATCTTTATCTAAAGATATAGCATCGTCAATATCTTTGGTATCAGCTCCATCTATTGTAAATATTATCTTATCACGAAGATCTCTTCTACCTTTTGATAGTTCTTCATCTATAACACTATCTTCTAGAAATAATGGAATACTATCTAACTCATTAGTAACTTCCATAGGAAATTCTGGTCTAAAATTATATTCATAAACAAAAGATAAAATATCTACTCCAACATCATTTTTATGGCCAATAATCTTCGTAATCTTACCAATTCTTCTTCCTTCTTTTAATGGTTCTATGACAACTTTGTGTCCCTCGACAGCACCATTCAAATAATCTTTTGGCACATAGATATCTTTACCTTTTCCTGTTCTTACAAAGTATTCACCATTTTCTTTAATAACTTCTCCTACTAATGGTTCTAGATTTTTCTTTATTACTTTGATTATTCTACCTTCAGGATGATTCTCATCTTTACTTATATATTCAAATAAGACAGTATCGGAGTCTTCTGCTCCATTTAAATTTTTTTCACTTACATAGACATCTTTAATATCTTTTCCCACTATTATAAACCCAAATCCTTTAGGATTTAAATCAAGTATTCCTTTTAGTAGATGACTATTTTCTAACAATAGATACTTTTTCTTTTTATCACTATAATAAAGCACTCCATCACTTACTAATTCATCTAAATTATTCTGAAGTGTTTTATACTCATCTAATGTCTCTAATGATAATAAATTATTTATATCCATTATTGTAAGTGATGTATTAGTAGTAAGTAAATCAATTATTTTTTCTTTCATTTTTTACCCCTTTCTAATTAGAAAAAGAGCTTACTTTATTCTTAAGCTCTTATATTGATATGATTAAACATAATACAAAGAAAGAAAACCCAAGAACATAAGTTAATCTTGTTATAAATAACTCAAATCCTCTTTCCTTTCTATTAGCAAATAAATCTGAGTTTCCCCCTTGAATTATTTGTGAAGCTGATTCTGCTTTTCCACTTTGAAGTAGTACAACAGAAATTAGAAGTACTGCAATTATTAATGCTGCTATTTCCATATTATATCTTCCTTTCAAACATTATTTATTATAACAAATATCAGTATATTTGTAAATTATTTAGTCAATTTTTCTATTATTTCTTCTTTAGTAATATTATATTTTTCATTAGTTTTATTATCTTCTACTTCAAATATATTATCAGTAGATTTATCTCCAATTATTACTGAAAATGGTGTTCCTAGTACATAGACATCTTTTATTTTAGTACCAATACTTCTTCCTTCTCGATCATCAAGAAGGCATTTAATACCTTTTTCTTGTAAATAATTATATAAAGATTCTGCTACTTCTTTTTTATCTTCCTTATAAATAATTTGAACTTTATATGGTGCTACATTAAATGGTAGTATAAATCCCTTCAATTTACCATCTTCATAAATAACATTGTTTTCAATTAGACATGCTATTATTCTACCTAATCCTATTCCATAGCAACCCATATAATAAGGTCTATCTTTTCCTTCCTCATCTTTATAATATAATTTCATATTTTCTGAATATTTTGTTCCTAATTGAAAGTTGTTTCCTAGTTCCACTGATGAGTATTCTTTTAATGAATCAATATTAGTACCTAATTGTTTTAAATATTCATCTTTATTATCAAAGGATAATACCTCACTATTGATGCCAACATCCCTTTCTTCATCATAATAAATAGAATCTTCTCCTAATGAAGTAATAGCCTGAAATTCTTCTGCTACG
The DNA here is from genome assembly GCA_002375205.1 of Caryophanales bacterium UBA3620. Taxonomy (GTDB): domain Bacteria; phylum Bacillota_I; class Bacilli_A; order RF39; family UBA660; genus CAG-302. Next base: position 1,017 of record DFLL01000046.1, on the reverse strand, counting down.
CTTCCCCCTATTACACCATTATCAGATACCGTTGGTATTATTTTTATACCTAGTCTTTTAAATATTCTAAGATATACTTCATGCATAATATCATAAGTTTTCCTCATACCCTCTTCATCTTTATCAAAAGAATAAGCATCCATCATAACAAAAGTTCTAGGTCTAAATAAATATCCCCTTGCCCTTATCTCTTTTCTAAATTTTTCTCCTATTTGATAATAGGTAGCAGGTAAATTTTTATAAGATATAAGTCTATTAGCAGCAAATATCGTTGCACATTCTTCTGCAGTTGGAGCCATTCCATATTCTCCTAAATTTGTATCAATAGTAAACATAATATCATTATCTTTAGTATATAAATCCCATCTATTAGATCTTTCCCATATCTTTCTTGGCTGTAATTTAGGATATTCAACTTGTACACATCCAGCTTTATCAAGTTCATCAATTATTACATCTTCAACATATCTTTCTAATTTAGTCCATAAATTACCATATCCATATACGCCACTTTCAAATTGATATAATTCTCCAAGTCTTAATAATATATCTTGTCCGCTATATTTATCTGATACTTCATTTAAATTAATTTTTTTAATATTTAAATTACTAAGTCTCATATTTCACCTCTTCACTACATAATATTTTATCACAAATAAAGAAAAAGTACTATAATATTTAGTACTTTTATAAATTATTTTTTATTCATATTCATTTCTATTTCTTTTATTTCTTCTATTGTTTTTCCAGAGGCATTAGAAATAATATCATAGTTAACATTTTGAAGCAATAGATTCTTAATCATTTCTATTTTACTGGTCTCTCGGCCTTCTGCTCTACCTTCAGCTATTCCTTCTTCTAACCTTTTCCTTGCTTCTTCCTTTTCAGTATGCTCTACAAGAGCATCCATCTTTTCTTTTTCCCAATAATGGATATTATATAGCAATTCCTCATTAGTCATATTTATCACATCCTCCATAAATTTATTCAGTTCTTCACGAAGTAATATTTTCCTCA
>DFLL01000015.1 GCA_002375205.1 Caryophanales bacterium UBA3620 | reverse complement strand
GTAAAATCAAACTTCTGATTCAAATTAAAAAGTGTTTGATTAGGTTTAACTATTTGATTATAAACAAAAAAGCCATTCATTCTTAAATAATCCGCTAAAAGACGATATTCCCCACCTTTTAATTCATCATGTACTATTTGAACAGTTATATTCATATATAAGAGCCTCCCTTAAAAATTAAACTTATTATATAAAATAATCAAAAAAAATGCAATAGATTACTAATTATTTCAAATAAAATTCATATACCAGATTCTTCTCATAAAGGACTATGGAGAAGTAACTTGTTACTTCGGGTAAAACATAAAAAAAGAAAGAGAACAAGTCTCTTTCTACATCATATTTTCTAGGTCACTAATGGCTTTCGTTTTAGCAGAATTCATCTTTCTAACTATCTTTCTCATATTACCATTCTTAATATTCATGTATAATGCAGCACTACCTACACCTATACCCATTCCTAGCATCATATTCCCAATACTAGATTTTTTCATAAATTATCACCTCTCTAAAATATGAAGAGTATTTAATAAATAATAATTAAATACCACTAATAGTATTAAAAGAATATTTAAAATTATACTAATAATTATATTTATTAATAATAAAATCCTTTAAAGTAGTTTTTCTATTATCCACATAATCATTATTAATACCATACATAAAAGAATTAGGATCTCCTACTATAATAAGACTCTTCTTAGCTCTAGTTACACCTGTATAAACAAGTTTATTATATAGCATTCTCTTAAAAGAAATAGTAATAGGAATTATAACCGTATCAAATTCACTACCCTGAGCCTTATGAATACTAATAGCATAACCATGTCTAAAATTAATAAATTTATCAGGAGTATATTCTACAATATTACCATCATAATTAATATTAATCTGATTAATAATCTTTTTATCTTTTGATATAATAATATCATCAATATACCCAATATCCCCATTATAAACATTATTATCCGGATCATTAACAAGTTGTAATACCTTATCTCCTACCCTATAAATAACCTCTCTATAAGTAATCTGTTTCTTCTTTTCACTACCAGGATTAAATAATTCCTGAAGCATTATATTTAAGTTATCAATTCCATTAATTCCCTTATACATCGGAGCAAGAACTTGTACTTCTCTATCCGTAAGTCCCTTATTAATAGCCTTACTCACTACTTCTTTAACATAATTTAAAGTATTATCATTATCACTATTAATAAATAAATAATCCTCCTTCTTAATAAATAAATCCTCACTAATATTCTTCTCTTTAATATCATAAGCCAAATTCAAAATATAAGATCCTTCACTTTGTCTATATATCTGATTTAACCTAATAACCGGTAAAACATCACTATCAATTAAATCCTTAAGTATTTGACCTTCACTAACACTAGGTAGTTGGTAATAGTCTCCCACTAGTATTAGTTTAGAATCCCTTCTTATCCCTCTAAGTAAAGCCTCCATAAGTAAAGTATCAATCATACTAACTTCATCTACTATTATATATTTTTCTGGATTAGGACTAAATTCATCTACTTCAAAAGTATTCGTATCCTTATCCCAACCTAAATATTTATGAATAGTAGAAGCACTTCTACCAGTAGTCTCCATCATTTTTTTCGCTGCTCTACCCGTCGGAGCAAGTAAAGCTATATCATTATCTCTAAGTTTATAAGCCTCCGTTAATATCTTAACAATAGCCTTAATAATAGTAGTCTTACCAGTTCCCGGTCCACCCGTAATAATAGTAAGATTATTATTAACACCACACTGGATAGCCTTTCTTTGAATATCATCATATTCTATCCCATTAAACTTCTCATTATCAATATACTTCTCTATATTAACATTACCATTATCTTCAATATCATTAAGAAAACATATCCTATCTGTAATATACTTCTCAGCCTCATAAAATTTCTTCAAATAATATCTTTTATCTTCTACGACTAACTTTCTATCCCTAATAAGTTTCATCATTAAGTAATCAAGTCTTTCTGGAGTAATACTAACATAACTAGATAAATTAAAAGATATCTCTTCTAAATTTAAATAAGTATCCCCATTATTAAAACATAAACTCTTCATCACATAAATAATAAGAGCAAGTAATCTTCTTTCATCATCTTCCTCTATACCCATATTAATAGCAATTTCATCTATCTTGGTAAAAGGCATATCATCACTATCAATAAGTTCATATATATTATTATTAACCGTATCAAGAATTTTACCTTCATACTTATTCAAAAAAGATAAACTCTCTTTCATTTCAAAACCAAGCTTAGTAAGTTCAATAACAATATTCGAAGTATTCTGATAATCTTTTAAAACATTATATATCTTATCAATCTTCTTATCAGTAAGTCTCGGTATTCCAACTAAACAAGACTTATCTTCAAGTATTTTATTAATCGTTTCTTCTTTATATCTACTAACTATTTTTTCTGCTGTTTTCTCTCCTATCGGAAATAAATCACTAGATAAAAAAGTTACTAACTCTTCCTCTTTAGAAGGCATTACTATATCAAAAGAACTAACGTTAAACTGAATACCATACTTTTTATGATTAGCAATTTCTCCATAAAGAATATATTCTTTTTTATCAGAAAGACTTGGAAGTACTCCTGTTATATTAATAATATTATCTTCAAAAGAAGTATTAGTTTCTTTAATTTTAAATAAAGCAACCATATAACCATTCATTTCATTACGATATATTTCTTTATATAAATGACCTTTAATATATTCCTTATCCATAGTATACCTCTTTTCTTACTAATTATATCAATTAAAAAAAAAGAAGTAAAGAGTTATTATATTATTACGCTATCGCTACCCGGATTAACAAGTTAATCCTCCATAACCAAATACCCATAATTTATTTATGCACAGTAAGTTTCTTCTTCATAACATGTTTATCACTTATTCTACTATAAATAAAGTATTATAATCATACAAAAAGAACCATCATTTCTGATAGTTCATAATCAAATTACTAGTTTTATACAAATAATCTATTATCTTATTAATCTTAATACACATATTATATTCATTACCACTATCCTCAATAATAGGAGGAATAGCCATATAACAAAATAAAAGTAATCTTTCTTCTTCTTTTAGAGGATACTTAATCTCATAATATTTAAACAAATCATTAAAATCAATATTTAAATAATGACTCTTATAAAAAGATAACAAATCAAATATTGGACTATCAATTCTTGATTTATTAAAACTAATTAAATATGGCTTATCACTCTTAAGATAGTGATTTAAATTAATATTACCATGAATAAACACATTTCTCATATTCTTATTATCTTGAACTAATTTATACCATTTTTCAATACTATCTTTAACATAATAAATACTACTAAATATAATATTAATATTTCTAGCAATTAAATACGAAGATGGAGACATATATACTTCTCTTTCAATATTGTCAATAATATTATTATAATAATTATCTAGATAATTAGTTTTCTCTATCATACTTTCATATATTTCTTTAATCCTATCAATATCAATCTCTTTATAAAAAGTTGTCTTACTATGAAGTAAACTAATCAAATACATTAAATCCAGAGCTTTTTGCTCTACCGGTTCATGAATATCTTCAATAAAAGGATAAATTTCAAAAGACTTATTAATTTCTATTGGATAAGGGAAATAATCAAATGCCCTCGATTTTAAATAATCATATGTCTTCAATATATCATTATTAACTCTTGGTTTAAATACTAATCTATCATCAATAATTCTTGTATTACCCCTAATAGTAATTTTAGAAGAATTAATATTATATTTATCAAGTACTTCTCTTAAGTCATTTTTCATTACATTTAGGAATAATTAATTTATCTCCTACTTTAATATTCGTTATATCATTATAATCCTCTAACTCTTCTTTAGTAATACCATACTTATTTAATATCTTATCAATATTATCATCTTCTTTAACAATATAAACATAATAAGTAACATAAGTCTCAGTATCATCTAAATTAGAAAACAAATCAGTACCAATCTCATCTCCATCATCTTCTTCTCTAGGAAGTTCTTCTACTGTAACTTCATCAAATTGAGGTTCATTTCTAATTTCTTTCTCTGCTTCTTTATTATTTTCTTTATCACTCACAGATAAAATATCAACTATCTCTGGTTTTTCTCTAACTTCCGATATTTCTTCTATCTCTTTTATATCCTCCTTAATAGGTTCTGGTAAGTATTCTGCTTCAATAAATAAATCAATATTAACCTTTAAAGTATCATTATTCATAATATCATAATAAAAGTCTTCAATATCAGCTTTAACTGTCTTTGTATCATATCTCGGATCTAAAGTAATATCAAAAGGTAATTCAAAAGAAAACGCTTCCCTATTAATTGAACCTTCATTCATTTTATAATCTCCTGTTATATGAAACATACCAGTAACAATACCATCATCTTCTACATTAATATCCCTTTCTAAAGAAATAGATGTAATATCACTAACCTTAGTCTTAAATGGCAATTCCTTTTTAAATGAAATAATTTGCTTCATCGTCACTCGTCCTTTCTATCTAAATATATGAACAAATAAAAAAAATATGAATAATTAATACTAATTATAATAATTTTATGATATACTTAAATAAAGGAGGAGTAAAAAATGTTAGGAAGTAATCTTTATAGTTATGGTTACAATAGTTCACCAAATGGAGCTATGATTTGGATAATTATATCAGTAGTATTAGCTATTATTGGAGGTATAGCATTATACTTTACAGTATTTGCTAAATCTAATGAAAACAAATTTAAAGGTTTCATGAAATGGTTATACGATTTTGTAACATTTAAAAAAATGATGTTAGAATCATTACTTAGAGTACTATATATTATCGTAGCTATCTATATCACACTATCTTCATTTGCATTAATATCTAATAGTTTCGTAGGATTCTTAGCTATGTTAGTATTTGGTAATCTAATAGCAAGAATTACCTTTGAATTTTCATTAGTACTACTTACTATCTGCAAGAACACTACCGAAATAAATAGTAAAATGAAATCAGAAGTAAAACCTAAAAAAGAAGAAACAAAAGAAAAAGAATAGAAGCATTTAACTTCTATTTTTTAATACTCTTAAATTTTTTTTAAGTTTAAGTTTATATAATAAGTGACCCTTTTCTATTCTAGATAATATCATCGTAATAGTTTTAATCTCTTTATCACATTTCTTTTTAAATAAACTATCATTCTTTTTTATAAGTATTGGTCCAAGATATAACTCTTTATAATTATATCTCTTTTTACCTTTACTAAACTTAATAACCGTATAAATAATATTAGCGTCCTCTACTAAAGATTCATCTTCAATATAATAACCTAACTTAGTAACATCCTTTCTTAAAAAATATAAATCTGTATTACTTTGTATAATAATATTTTTAACATTAATAAGTTTATCAGTACTATATTTAAGAATACCCACTATCGTATTAGCTCCCATACCTGCAATAACTATCGTATCAATTTCCTCAGGAGTTACTACATCTAGTCCCCTACCAAGTCTAGTCTCTATTCTATCTTCTAAATGTTCTTTCCTTATATTCTTAATAGCGGTACCAAGGGCATTTTTATTAACATCACTAGCAATGATCTTAATATTATTATATTTCTTAGCCAAATAAATAGATAAAAGGCCGTGATCACAGCCTATATCTATTATTTTAGAATTATCATTTATATAAGAAGCTACTACTTCTAATCTTTTAGATAACTTATTCATTTAAAAAATCCTTTAATTTTCTACTACGAGAAGGATGCCTTAACTTTCTAAGAGCTTTAGCCTCAATCTGTCTAATTCTCTCACGAGTTACTCCAAACATCTGACCAACTTCCTCTAATGTTTTGCAGCAACCATCATCAAGACCAAATCTAAGTCTAAGTACTTGTTCTTCTCTTTCAGTTAAAGTAAGAAGTACATCAGATATTTCTTCTTTAAGCATTTCATGAATCGTAAAGTCTTCCGGAGACATATTACTTTCATCTGGAACGAAATCACCTAAATGCGAATCATCTTCTTCACCAATAGGAGTCTCTAAAGATACTGGATCTTGAGCTATCTTAATAACTTCCCTAACCTTCTCAGGGCTCATTCCCATTTTCTTAGCAAGTTCTTCATCTGTAGGTTCTCTATTAAGTTCAAGAGTAAGTTGTCTTTGAAATCTTGATAATTTATTAATTGTTTCAACCATATGAACAGGAACTCTTATTGTTCTAGCTTGATCCGCTATTGCTCTTGTTATAGCTTGTCTAATCCACCAAGTAGCATAAGTAGAAAATTTATAACCCTTATTAGCATCAAACTTTTCCACTGCCTTCATAAGACCAATATTACCTTCTTGAATTAAATCTAAGAATAACATTCCTCTACCAACATATCTCTTAGCAATAGATACAACAAGACGAAGATTGGACTCTGCTAATATATTTTTGGCTTCTTCATCACCACTTGCAATTCTTTCTGATAATTTAGTCTCTTCATCCAAAGATAATAAACTAATCTTACCAATCTCTTTTAAGTACATTCTTACAGGATCATTAATCGTAAGTTCTTTAGCAATATTATCATCTTTTAAAATATCCTCTAAATTACCACCAGCATCTTCATCATCACTAGCATCATCTAAATCAGACTCTGATACTACACTAATATCATTTTCCATTAAGGCATTATATAAGTCATCAAGTAGGTCACTACTAACTTCTAAACCTTTAAGTTCTTCCGCTAACTCCTCATAAGTAATAAATCCTAGTTCTTTTCCTTTTTTAATCAAAGCTTCTTTTCTAGCCTCAAAATCTTTAATCTCTGGTACCATTTCTTACTCCTTTTCTTAAATTCATAATCTCTAAAGATATTTTTGCTTGTTTAAGAGGATCTTTCTCTTCTTTTAATTTCATCTTAAGATCATTTATCCTTACTTCTTTATGATACTCATTTACCACAAAAATATAATCCTCAATCTCTTCTAATTTAAAATCTTCCTCTTTATCCATCACAATAATTTCTTTTAAAGTATGAAGTATTTCATCTCTATCTGCAATATAACTAATAAAATCAGCGACATTTATTATACCATATTTATGAAAATAGTAAATAATTTCATTAGATAATTCCCTAATATTTTTATCAGGAAAATATCCTACTCTCTTTTCAACCATATTAATAACAGTATTACTCTTAAGCATATAATAAATAAGACTAGTCTGGGCTTTACCATATTTATCATATACCTTCTTAGGTTTAATCTCACTTACTACTTCTTTCTTTTTACTTCTTAAATTATCATACTTACTTCTTAAAGTATTATAATCTACATTATAGTTCGTAGATAATTTCTTTAAATTAAGTTCTACCGCTATATCATCATTAATATTAACAAGTTCTTTAACAGCACTATTTAAGTATGATGATATATCCTTAATATCATTTAAATTCTTATTCTTCTTAAGAATCTCCATCTTATAATCTACTAAAGATATAGCATTCTTAATTTGTTCTTTAAAAGAATCAGCTCCCTCTTTTAATATATACTCATCAGGATCCATATTATTAGGTAGTCTCACCACTCTAATATTAATACCTGTATCTTCCAAGATCTCTATCGCTGCATTCGTAGCTTTTTCACCCGCAGCATCTCCATCAAAACAAAGAATAATATTATCCGTCATATTCTTTAGAATACTTCTGTGATCTTTCGTTAAAGCCGTTCCCATCGTAGCAATGCAATTATTAATACCTACTGTTGAACTTCTTATAACATCCATCTGACCTTCCATTAATATAACACTATCATTTTTCTTTAAGTATTCTCTAGCAATATGATAATTATATAATATTTTACCCTTCTTAAACTTATCGGTCTCTTTAGTATTAATATACTTAGAATTATCTTTCGTATTATATATTCTACCTGAAAAAGCAACTACATTACCACTTAAATCATGTATTGGAAACATAATTCTATTAATAAATATATCATTACCATTCTCATTAGTAAGACCAATATCAATAAGCTTATCTACATTATATTTCTTACTCTTAAGATAATCAGTAAGAGATACTTTCTGAATAGAAAGACCAATACCAAATTTCTTAATCGTTTCTTTATCTATCTTTCTCTTTTCTAAATACTCTATAGCATTCTTACCTAAATTAGTAAATAAACTATTTTGATAAAACTTACTAGTTAGATTATATATATCTATATAATCATCTTTTTCTTTTTTAGTAATAATATTACTACCAATATTAATGCCAACTTTATCTCCTAGTAATTTAACTGCATCCATAAAAGATATCTTTTCAAAGTCAGATACAAAAGTAAACACATTACCACTAGCTCCACATGAAAAACAAGTAAATATCTGTTTTTCTGGACTAACACTCATACTAGGAGAATGATCATCATGAAATGGACATACTCCTATATAATTCTTTCCTCTTTTTGTAAGATTAACATATTTAGATACTACATCTACTATATCTGTTTTATTTCTTATTTCATTAATAACTTCATTACTGATATAAGCCATAAAACCCATCTCCTTACAAAAAACCAATATAATTATATAACAAATACTTTTCTTTGTAAAGCAAAAGTTAACTCTATCCATAATAAAAAGCAGTATTTAATACCACTTTATATTAAAATTAACGCTTCGCTTACCCGGATTAACAAGTTAATCCTCCATTACCCTTTACTAAAAGAATCTAGTATCCATTATTTACTCTAGATAATTCTTTTTTTCTTCCTCTCACAGGTACTTTATTCTCTGCTCTTTCCCTTAAAGTACCATCTATCTCTTCACTATCTATTACTACTGGTCCAAGCCTTTCTTCAAGAAGAAGTCTTTCTTTTTCTCTTTCCGATTCAGTAATTTGTTTCTCTAACATTTCATTTATATAAGTATCAATGTTATCTAATTTGCTACCAAGTCTAGTCCCTAATTTATTTCTAATCTCAGATTTAAGATCCGGAATACTCTTACATTTAGAAACTGATAGTTCAACAGGGCCAACATTTTGTTCTAATGTTAAACCAGTTCTATACTCTTGTAATATACCGCTAATTTTACCCTTTAATTCTATTTTTTCAACATCATTATTTAAACTATCAATCTTATCCAGTAGACCACTAGCCCTTTGATATATTGTATCTTTAAAATTATATGGATATGATTTGACTTGCTCTCCAAAATTTATAGAAATACTAGGAATAGTTTTAGTTTGAACTTTATTTTTACCGTGAGTTTTAGTTTTACGCTGAGTTCTAACTTTATCATTATTTTTTAAACTATCAATCTTATCCAGTAGACCGCTAACCTTATGATATATTGTATCTTTAAAATTATATAGATATGATTTTATCGATTCTTGCACTTCGTTATTGTTAATTACAACATTTTTATTCTTATGTTTATTTTTTTTCTTAACCTTTTTATTTGATTTAGACTTATCAATATTTAATGATTTTTCTAATTCTCTTATTTTATGTTTAGTAATTTTCTTTTCATCTCTATAATTCCAAAGTGTATCACAAATAGCAATTACTGGACCAGACAATAATCCAACAAGCGCGCCTATTTTTCCACCAGCTAAAAATCCCTTTGCAAAAAAATGCCCAAAAAGACCTCCAACCACTCCACATAATCCACTTGAGAAAAATTCCCGGCAAAGATAGCCCTTGAAATTTCCACCACACACCAATTCTTTGAAAGTGTATTTGAATGCATTAAGTAAAGTCTCTCTATTTTTTAATTCATCTAAATAAATAGTACGAGCTCTATCATCAGAAAATATTCCTTTTTCTGCGTCTTCTATTATTTCTGCTTGCTTTTCTTTTATTTTTGCCTTTCTTTTTTTCTCCTTCTCTATATTACGACTAATATTAGCTAAATTAATTAACCGAGCTATAGCCTCATTATATTTTTTCTTGTCTAAACAATTATCAAAGCAAGGTCTATTACTAAAATTAAAATAATACACCTTACCTTTATATTTAACATAAAGTAAAGAAAAAAGAGAGTTGTCATTCCACTTAACAACATACTTTTTACTTTTAGTTTTCTTCTTAGTTTTCTTCTCTAATTTTTTAACAAAGTCTTCTAAGAGCATCTCAGCATCATTATTGCATCCTAATCTAACAGTGCCAAAACTAGTCATTTTTAACCAATCCATTTAATTCACCCCAAATACAAGTACATATAATACACTATTTATATTAAAATGTCAAACATCTATATGTATTTTATCTAAGTATTTCATATATAATAATAATAAATAAAAAGATGCTAATAACCAATATAATATCTCTTACTATATAATTATCCTTCATATCAATTAAAAGTATCATTAAAGATATAATTAAAAAAGGAAGAATAAATACTCTTTTTCTCATACTAAAATATATTAAAAACAGACTTCTATTAGAAGTCTACTCTATTATTTCTATACCATTAAATTCTACATTAATAACTTTCCTACTAGCTAGGAAATCACACATATGAACAAATCTTTGATACTTATTTTTAGGTTTAGGAAGCACTTCATTACCATTATAATCCGTATTCCAATTACCCATATGTGTACTAATAACACTAGTAACAAAATCAATATCTTCATCACCAAGTGATAACTTATCCTTATGTTCTTTTATAAAAGAAGAAGCAAGTAATGGATGATCAACTCTTGTATATCTTTCTTTAGGATTACCACATTTTAATCCATCATGTAAAGTAAGAGCAAGTATTATTAAATCCTTTTCTCTATTAGTAAAATTATTTAATGCTGGATTATTCATTAACTCATAAGCAATACGTACTGCTACCTTAGTATGTCTAACAAGTCCATGAGAACCAGAAGCAAACTTCGGATGATATTTACCCGTAGAAGAAGTTTCTATTTCGAAGAAATAATCTGGTAAATTACTAACTAAATATTTTAAATCTTCTCTTATCTTATCATCTTTAATATAATTATATTCCCTATTAAAATAATCTATTTTCTCCATATATACCTACTTTCTAATATTAACATCAACAGTAGTATAAGGAATACTTATGCCTTCTTTATCAAAAGCATCTTTAACTAGTCTAAGTACTTTTCTCTTTATACCTAAAGTAGTCATAGCCTTACAACTAATATCAACCATATATACAATTGAAGAATCACTAAATTCATCTAATCCAAGTAATTGATAATCAAGTACATTTTCTATTTCCATAATATCTTCTTTTAATCCATCGAGTACTTTTTCTAATTTATTAATATCCGTATCATATGCTACATTTAGTTTAAGAAATAAATCAGCATTAGCCATATTATAATTAGTAACTTCACTAAATGAAGAATTACCAATACATTTAATTTCTCCCGAAAAAGCCTTTATTTTAGTAGTCCTAAGTCCTAGTTCAATAACTGTACCCTTAAACCCATTAATTTCAACAACATCTCCAACAGCATATTTATTATCAAAAATAATAGAAATACCTGCGAGTAAATCTTTTAAAATATCTTGAAAAGCAAGACCAATAACCGCAGCAAATACACCAAGTGATGCTATAATACTAGTAGTATCTACTCCGTATAATTTAAGAATACCAAGTACTATAAATATAAGTACTATATACTTAACTACACTTCTAAGTAAATTAATAATCGTACCCTTTCTTTTATCCTTATAACTCTTACCACTATGTCTAGATAATAACTTATCTATAACTTTACTAAGTAAACTATATATAATAACTCCTATTAAAATATAAACAACTGGCATATATACCTTTTCATTAGTAATAAACTTTATAATTTTCTCCATAACTACTTCCTTCTTTCATTCTAATTATAAAATATTTAATATATTATGTCAATTAAATATCCTACTTATAATCTCATTAGATATATACATATATTCCTTATTAATTCTAAGATAATTATCTTCTTTAATTAAATAATTATCTCTAACTAAATCATCAATATCAAATACATCTTCAACATCTTTACCATATCTATCCCTAAACTTACCTATATTAATACCATCTAGTTTTCTAAAACCAAGCATAATCTCATTTTCCATTCTAGTATTAATATCTTCTTTTTCCTCAGTACCTTTATAATTACCATTTAAATACTTAGTTAAATTCTTCGTATTAACACTTCTTATATTATCAATATAACTAGTACTAGAAAGTCCAAATCCATAATAATAATCATTATTCCAATATACTAGGTTATGTTTAGATTCATAACCTTCTTTAGCATAATTACTAATTTCATAATGTTTATAATTATTATCTTCTAAAGTCTTTTCAATATATTTATACATTTCATAATCTAAGTCTTCATTAATATTTTTAGTACCATTTATTTTAAGCATTGTATTATCTTCAATAATTAAACTATAAGTAGATATATGCGGAATATCTAATTTAAGAAAATAATCTATATCCCTTTTTAATATATTAATATCATTATAAGCAGCATATATTAAATCAATATTAATATTATCAAAATACTTCTTAACTAATTCTATTTTATTAAAAATATCTTCTTTATTATGACTTCTTCCAAGTACTTTTAAAGTATTATTATCAAAAGACTCTACTCCTATACTAATTCTATTAATACCATATTCTTTCATTAATATAAGTTTATCTTCATCAATAGATTCAACATTACTTTCTATCGTATATTCAATTATATCTTCAACATTAAATATCTTAATAATATCAAATAATCTCTTTAATTCATCTAAACTTAAACTAGTCGGAGTTCCTCCCCCTATAAAGATAGTTTTAACTTTTTCACCTTTATATCTTTCTCTTATTTCTTTCTCTAACATATCTAAATAGTTACTAATATATTTTTCATTATAAATAATCTTACAAAAATCACAATAAGTACAAATACTAGTGCAAAAAGGAATATGAATATATATCGACATAACATCACCAAGATTAGAATAACATACAAAGTACTTATTATCAAGTATAAAAAAGTAAAATAATTCCATTATAATAATGGTGATAAAAATGAATAATATCGATGTAAGAAAGTATATCATAAATAATTTCAAAGAAGATACTGAAGAACAAATAAAATCTTCTATTGAAGAATCAATATCAACTCATGATGATGATACCCTAATAGGACTAGGAGTACTATTTGAATTAGCATGGAATAATAGTACTGAAGAAGAAAAAGAAAAAATACTTTCTAATATAAAAAAAGGTATGTAATTATTTACATATCTTTTTTAGCAATTAATAATTCAATACCCGTATTACCATCAATTAAACTAAGCTTAATATCATGATCTAATTCAGCTAATTTAGATAAATATTTAAGTAAATCCTCTTCACTATAATAATAACTATCACTAAGTAAATATTTAACTCTATATACACTCTTAAATTCTAATATCTTAGCTATTTCATCATTACTTTTACCCTGATTATAAAGTCTTTTAACTTGAAATAATAACCTAATCTGAGAAGCTAACATATTTATAATTTGACTAGCATCCATACCATTTAATACAAAGTTATTATATAGTTTTATAGCTTTACTAGTATCTTTCTTAATAATAGCTCCTACTAAATCAAATATTGTATCGTCAAGATTCTCATTAGTAAGTAAATTAATATCATCTTTCGTTATTTCTTTACTATCTATTTTATATAACATTAATTTATCAAGTTCATTAGTTAAATTATCAATATTATTACCACACCTATTAATTAAATAAGTAGCAAGTAATTTACTAAACTTGTAACCATTACTATCTAAGTTACTAATAACATAATTACATAAATAATCTTCTGTTGCTTCAACTTTTTTAACTATACCTTTACCACTAATAAACTTAACTAACTTTTTTCTAGAATCAATAGAAGCACTATTAGAAACAAATAATAAGTAACTATTAGAATTATAATTATCAAAGTAATCCTCAAGTAACTTTATATCACTAATATCTTTCTTATCAGATAAATAACCAGTACTATCAATAATTAATAACTTAGTACTAGAAAACATGCTAATAGTTTCGGCCTCATTAACAATATCTTCAATACTATTAATATCATAGTAGATAATATCATCATTATTAACCGAAATATTTTTCTTAATATTATCAATTTCTTTATTTAATATAGCTTTATCATCACCATATAATAAATAAAAATTCTTCATGTACATCACTCTTCTTTTATTTTGCAATTATAACCATCATTCTCAAAGTAAGAAATAAGTTCCTCTTTATTATCAGGTAAAAAATAATCAGTATTAACATCTATCTTAGAAAAAACCCTATATGTATAATTAGTATCATCAAATTTATAAGTATCGGCTTCTTCGACATATTTATAAAAGTAACTCTTATTTTTAAATTCATTATAATAGTCAATATCATTAAAAACATAATCAGTATTAATATCAATACTCATAATAATACCTTTGCTATTAAAAGTAACAATTCTATTTTCATTAATAGTCGCAGGTAATTCATTATGTCTATAATTCTTATCACAAGAATAAATATTATTCTTTCCGGTAATAACTTCTGGATTAACAAAGAAAAACACACCTATCACAATTAATAATACCATAATACCAATAACAAATAAAGATACTTTCTTTTTAGGAGTTTCCTTTACTTCCTCAATCTTTTCCTTAGGTATAGTAATTTCATCTAATTTATTAATATCAACTGAATAATCATATATTAATTCATCAATAATCTGAATACTTTGAATACTATCAAGTTTTTCTATTTCATAACTATTATCATTATTACCAGATATAACATTATCAATAAAGTTCTTTATAATATCCTTATCAGTATCTTTAGATACCATAACAGTACCAATATTATCCTTAACAAAAAAAGATCCAAAATATAACTTCTTATTATCATAACTATAAACAATATATTTATTACCACTCTTAATATTTTTAAATACACCAAATACATTAATATAAACAGTTTCTTGTCCATAAGTAAACTTATAATCACTAATTCTAATTCTTTTTCCTATCATCTTATATTCCTTTCTCATATAAGAAAAAACTGACAAGCAGTTTATTCATATTTAATTTGATTAGCAAATATATCAAATTCCCCACTGAAAGAACAATCTTGTTCATTATTTTGATTCTCTTTCGTTTCCATAAGCCAAAGAAGTACCGTATAATCTTTTGTTTCACCGCTCTTTAAAAACACATTAGAAGTCATAAGAATCTTACCACTACTAGGTAACCCACCAGTAGTAATCTTATTACCATTAGCATCATATAAAGAATATCTTAAATGATTACTAACAAATTCATTCTTCGTAATATCAATATATAAATCAATAGTTTGATCTAAAGTACCATTACTAGTAACAGAAAAATTCTTTGTATATACATATGTAGTATCCCCAAGTTTAGGTTCATTAATAGGAAATAAATCATATGCTTTAATTTCTTTACCATCAACATAATTAATTGATAAAGTACCCGTCCAAATCTGTGTACTATCATCTTCTTCTTTACCCGCAAGTGTAAAATATGCAAAAGTAATACCAATAGCTATTATAATTAATGCTAAAATCAAAATAACTAAATAATAACCATTAACTCTTTTACCATTTTCCATATCAGCACCACCTTCTATATATCTATAACAATGATATCAAAAATATAAAAAAAAAGCAATATCATCTATTGCTTAATTTAAAAATTTAATAAATTCTTCTTTAGACATAAAACCAGTATGTCTTTTAACTTCGTTACCATTTTCAAATAGTATAATTGTAGGAATACTCATAACACCATATCCTCTAGCAATATCTGAATGTTCATCAGTATCCAACTTAATAAAATTCATATCTATTTCATTAGAAACTTCTTCAAATATTGGAGCAAACATTTTACAAGGTCCACACCAAGTTGCATAAAAATCCACTACTGCTTTATTTTCTATTAAAGAAGAAAAATCTTTTTCATAATGAATAAGTCCCATATCTTAACCTCCTATTCTAATATAGTATTATCACTTAAATGAAGTTTATTCTTATCTACTAACTTTCTCGCAGATTCTTTCGTAATAACTTCCTTATCAAATAACACTTTTAATATTTCCGTATTAACTTCTTCACTCGTTTTATTTTCTTTATTGTCAATAAGTTCATATACTTCACCATATGTTCCAATAATATCTTCAGCCATCGATGATAAAACTGGAGTATCATTAAGCATAAAATTAGCTAATTTTGATTCCTTTACATAAGAAATATTAAATACCGGTAAAGATAGAAAAACTAAAGTAATAAATACATAAACATACATTTCAATCATACCAACAAATATACCAAGTATTTTTGAAGGAATACTAAGTATAACCGTAGCTTTAAGTATTTTCTCAATAAGACCAGTAACCATAAGTAATACCCTTAAAATAACTAATAATAAAGCAAATACAATAATAAAAGCCAATACTTCATAAAATAAAATATTAATAACTTCTACCCCTTTAATAAGACCACCAAAATCATAAAAAGGTAAATTTTCATACATAATAACTGATAAATTATTTTTAAGATAAAAAGCTATAATAACAATAACAAGTGTACCAACAAAATCAGTTGTCTTTTTTATTACTCCTGCCTTAAATCCCCCTATTGCTCCAAGAGCAATTAATATAAGTATAATAATATCTACTACTACCATAAAATCACCATCCTAAACTTCAGCTTTTTCATTTTTTTCATTTACAACATAAAAAGTAATACCTTTATCACTAAGTAGTTTTCTATAACTCAGATCAAAATTTTCCCAATTTTTATCCACTTCAAAAGCAACATATCCCTTAGTAATCTCTCCTACTTGTAAATTCTTATTCAAATTAGTAATACCATCTATATCACCAAATATAAATGTAGTCATAATTCTTTCATCATCAACTAGTCCACTAAAATTTAAATAAGTAACTAATTTTTCTTCACTAGAAGTATTTTCTACATCAAAGAAGAATACCAAATACTCTTTTCCTTCTACTGGAGTATTATCACCAATAGAATCATACTTAAGAGCCTCACTGAGAGTAAACCTAACACCATCTATTTCTAAAGTATCTCCTATTGTACCCTCATCAATTACCTCATAATTTTCTACATAATCATTATAATAATCTTTAACGTCATCAAGATACTTACCACCTTCATCTTTAACAACATTAACTACAAATATACCAAATATAATAAAGATAATCAGAGGTATTAATATAACGCATCCTAAAACAATTAAAACAATTGCCCAAGTAGGAAGACCTTTCTTTTTACTATTATTAATATTCTTATTACTATTAATCTTACTTTCCTCTTTATTAATCAAAACTCCACAGTTTAAACAAATATCAGCATTATCATTTAATTCTTTACCGCAATTAGAACAAAACTTAGCCACCCTTAATCAACTCCTTACATAATAATTATATATTAAACTGGAAAGAAATAAAAGCATTTTTTTATACAAAATATTTATTTTAACATTTTAGGTATTATCCCATACACATAATAACTAGTTACATAATCTATTTTAGGGAGGAAAAATAATGAATTTTAACGATTATTATAATTATCTAAATGGCTATAATGATATGAATTATATGCCAAATTCCAATCAAATGATTGAAGACTTAAATTATCAAAGTCTAATGCCAAATAATATGAATACTTCTAATAACCAAAATAATAATATTATATCAACTGAAGAAGGCTTTAAAAGAGGTAACATGTTTAAAAACCTTTATGATGAATACAAAAACTTAAAACCAAGAAAACTAACCGCTAATAGTGAAAGAGAAGATATGTTAATGCAAATAATGGAATATAATTTTGCCATGATCGATTTACAACTTTATTTAGATATGTATCCAAATGATAAAGATGCATTAAAACTATTCAATACATATCTAAATAATAAAAAAGAATTAACAAATATGTTTGAAGAAAAATATGGACCATTAACAATCGATAGTGAAGTTCAAAGAAATAATTGGCTTTGGGATAACTCGCCATGGCCTTGGGAGGTGCAAAAATAATGTGGAAATATATTAAAACATTAGAATATCCCGTCAACATAAAGAAAAAAGACTTAAGAATCGCAAAATATTTAGTAACACAGTATGGTGGTTCTAATGGTGAACTGGCAGCAGCCTTTAGATATCTAAATCAAAGATATACAATGCCCGACGATAAAGGAAAAGCCTTATTAACTGATATAGGTACTGAAGAACTTGCTCATGTTGAAATAATATCTACTATGATATACCAATTAATGAAAGACGCCACCCTTGACGAACTTAAAAAAGCCGGATTAGATACCCATTATGCCGAACATGGAAGAGCATTATATCCAACCGATGCCAATGGCGTACCATTTACCATAGCATATTTTGCCACAACTGGAGACCCACTCGCAGACATTTCTGAAGATATGGCCGCTGAACAAAAAGCAAGAGCCGTTTACGAAAATCTATTAGATTTAACAGATGACCCAGATGTCATAGGGCCATTATTATTCTTAAGACAAAGAGAAATAATTCATTTTACTAGATTTAAAGAATTATATAATGAATATAAAAAGAAATACAAAAATAAAATGTAACCTATTTGGTTACATTTTTATTCTATCTACATGTTAATCCACGACTAGTATACATACTTTGCATAGTATCAAAATCTCTACTAATACCAAAATTACTTATATCATCATCAGATAACTTACTAAAATCATAAGTATAAGTCACTTTATAATCATTATTATTATCTGTATCAACAGAAGTCATAAAACCATCAGTATTCGTATAAGTGCCAAATCTATTATTATGCCTAGTTCTAATATCAGCAAGATCTAATACCGTATTAGTAACACCAGTAACAACATCATCAAGAGCTTCTCCTACTACACCATCTACTACACCATCTGTTTCACCAGTATTATCATCATCTTCGGTAGTACCATCAGTACCAGTACCAACACCATCAGTATGACCATCTTTATACTCATAAGTAACAGTCATCATCTTAACATCATTATCTCTGTAATCAATTTTATATGTTGTACTAGAACTAATATTACCAAGAGTATTCTCAGTACTACAAGTTAAACTATCATTAGTACCACATCCAGATAATACTGCTATTACAGCTATTATAAGTAAAGCTTTTTTCATATATAATTAACTCCTTTCCTAATAATAGTATAAACAAATAATACTATTTTTATATTGGAATTTTTAACCAAAAAAAATAGCATATAGCTACTTCTCACTAGTAATAAATTTTTTATTGATTAGACTTGCCGATCTTTTACAATCTTTTAAAAGTTTACCATATAAATTAGGATAATGTCTAAGTTCCATAATAAAACAAACATCCTCATAAGAAATCGAACCGATATAAGATTTATTTTCCTCGTTAATAATTGCAACTTCTCTGCCAAGCAAATAATCAATCGTCGTATCTAAGTTATCCGCTAGTTTAACTAGATTTTCAATTGTAGGTACTCTTGTACCATTTTCATATCCACATATTGATACCTTAGTAACACCAATCATATCTCCAAGTTTTTGTTGTGATAATCCTTTTTTTGTCCTTATTTCTTTAAGTCTCTTACCAACCATTATAATCAATTTCCTTTCAAAATATCCCTATGTTACCTTTTTGTTAATATTATTCTATAACAAAAAAATAAATTTGTATAGTATATTTGACATTTTTTTTAGGAAATAGTCAATAATATTATTATCAAATAAATATAAAACTATACAATAAGACTTACATATTAGTTTTAAAATTTTTCACCTCATCAGCAAATTCTTTTTCAGTAGGTAAAAACAATTGATATTTAGAAGCAAACAAATTTTTATTATCATTTAAAACAGAATATTTAACAATTGTATCTTTCTAAGAAGTACAAAGAATTATTCCAATACTAGGATTATCTCCTATGTCCTTTTCCATAATTATAAGAAGAAGCAGAAACTAATCTGCTTCTTCATCAGGTTCTTCATCAGAATCTATTTCATCTCTTTTGCGATTAGGATTAGAAGTTAAGAATGTAACTCTTTCAGCAACAATCTCTGTCTTTCTTCTTTTCGTACCATCAGGAGACTCAATAATTCTATTTTGAACACGGCCTTTCACGCCAATCATATCGCCAGTACTACAATATTCACTCGTAGACTCAGCAACTTGTGTCCATAAAGTACAATCTAAAAAATCAGTATCATATTCCCCATTAACATTTTTATATGCTCTAGGAACAGCAAGTGTTAAAGATGCATACTTCTTGCCAGTCTCTGTTGTTCTAACTTCCGGAGCTCTCGCTATCCTACCAACTAAAACAATTTGATTAACCATAATTACCTCCTTTCGAAAGCAATATATCATGATATAAGTAATCAAATCAAACACTCAAAAATATCTTTTAAAGACATTTTTATAAAGAAAAAAACTTTCATAATTACTAAAAAGAATTTTTCTATCTCTTTTTAATAATCAAAAAAGTTTTTTACAACATCATACTACTTTACACTAACTTTACACTTTATTTTTCAATAGTCAGTTCTTTCACTATAGCTTCACCAATTAAAGTGGCAAGTTTTTCTTCGCTTTTAAGAAGTATATTTAGGTCGCTACTATTAGATAAATAACTAAGTTCAAGTAAATAAGCTTCATTTCCTATATTACTATTATAATACGGATTAACACCAACTTTATCTGGATTACTATCATCAACATAAGCTCCAGTTAAATACCCACCTGTTTCTCTTATCATATATAAGTAGTTACTTTTAGTAGAAACTCCATATGCTTTATATCCTTTTTCTTTATATCCATTTAAAGAAGATTTAACCTCGGTCTCAGTAAAATTATGAGTATATACTCCATCAGACACTCTATACATCTTATTAGTAGAATAACCAAAATCAGTATTATTAACAATATTATTAACAATGTCTTTTGCAAAATCATAATTAATATTATCAGGGGTATATACTTCCATTCCCTTAACACTAGAAGAATTATTTTTATTGATATGAATAGAAAAAGTATATTTAGATTTAACTTCATTAGGAATAACAGCTCTACCATGTTCATTATACTCATCTATTGTTTTATCAGAAGGGATATCACCTTTATCATGGGTAAGTTTAACTTTAATATTTTTACTCTCTAGATATTTTTTTAATTTCAAACTAATATTCATCGTAAAGTCGCTTTCTTTATAAATATCAAATAATGCCCCACTATCAAGTCCTCCATGACCCGGATCTATCGTAACATCATAAATATTATTATCCTTATTCTCACTTACATTAAACATAAAAGTACCATATTCTTCATCACTATTAATAATAATTTTATTATTATATTTAGATAAAGTATAATAAATTGTCTCATTATATTCAGTATTATTCTTTAAAACATAATATTTATAAATAGGATTTTTCTTATCCTCTTTATTTTCATAAGTAAGTTTTAAGAACAAATAATAAATACCTTTATCTAAATTATCAATATATATTCCTTCATTAATATATTCTGAAGAAGAAAATGAAATATTAGTACCTTCCTTTTCATCATTAACATCAAATACCATTTCTTCACCATTATATAAAACAAGTGAAATATCATCGTAATTAATATCTGTTATTTTTAAATCTCCCTTTATGTTAAAGTGATTACCATAAATATAATATTCATCGATATTAGCGACTTCTTCTTCCACACCAATTTTTGGAATAATTCCTTTAATATAGTTAACATAAACAAAATAACAGGCAAAACCAATAATTAAAAAAATAAATAACGTACCAAATAATTTCTTCATTATTTTCCTCCAATATTAAGAGCCAAGAGTCTATTTAATTCAACAGCATATTCCATAGGAAGTTCTTCTCTAAAAGCATTAACAAATCCCATAATAATAAGTTCTTTAGCCTTTTCTTCATTAATTCCTCTACTCATTAAATAAAACAACTTATCCGCACTTATCTTCGAAACAGTAGCTTCATGTTCTAAAAAAGAACTATTATTATTAACAACATTTGTAGGAATAGTATCACTTTTAGAAATGTTATCTAGTATTAAAGTATCACATTTAACAGATGCTCTCGAGTTAGTAGCATTTTTTCCTATTCTAACAGTACCTCTATATGTAGCAAGGCCACCTCCAGAAGCTATCGATTTAGATACAATATTACTTTTCGTATTCTTACCTAAATGAATCATCTTAGCTCCACTATCTTGTACTTGCCCACTACCAGCAGCAGCTACTGTAATACAACTGCCTCTCGAATTATCACCTTTAAGTATACAACAAGGATATTTCATATTTGATTTAGAGCCAACATTACCATCTATCCATTCCATAAGACCATTTTCTTCGACTATAGCCCTTTTTGTAACAAGATTATAAACATCACTAGACCAATTTTGGATAGTTGTATATCTACATTTAGAATTCTTACCAACAAATATTTCTACAACTGCCGCATGAAGAGCATCTTCCGTATATGTAGGAGCAGTACATCCCTCAATATAATGTAGTTCACTATTATCATCAACAATAATAAGAGTTCTCTCAAATTGTCCCATATTCTTACTATTAATTCTAAAATAACTTTGTAAAGGTCTATCTAAATGCGTATCAGGAGGTATGTAAATAAAAGTACCGCCAGACCAAACAGCACCATTTAATGCCGTAAATTTATTTTCATTATACTTAACCAAAGTATTAAAATATCTTTTAAAAATATCTGGATAATCTCTTAGAGCAGTATCAGTATCACAAAAAATAACATTCTTATCCTTAAGTTCTTTATTCATATTATGATAAATAACTTCACTATCATATTGTGCACCAACACCATCTAAATACTTTTTCTCAGCTGAAATAACTCCTAAATCATCAAATAAATTTCTTACTCCACACGATAAATTATTCCAATTATCAGTAAGTTCTTCTTCACGTTCTTTATAATAATTAATACTATCATAATCAATATCAAGCTTAGGTCCAAAAGAAGGATTACTACTCTTATTGAAAGCCTCTAAAGCATTAAGCCTAAATTTAAGCATCCAGTCTGGCTCATCCTTAATACTTGATATGTGTTTAACCACATCACCAGTAAGTTTCATTCAAATCACCTTTTCTATATTTATTATAAAGTAAATTATGCCATAAGTAAAGAAAAAGAGAACTACTTTACAATGGTTAGTCTCCTTTAACAATATTAGAATTAGAGGTAAATCCATCCATATAATAACTAGGTATCTTACCCTGAATAACTTTCATAGAAATAGGTACAGTAAAATTAGTATCAATATCATTACTGACAATAGGCAAAACAACCCTAACATTAATACTAATATTAATATTAAGTTTAAGTAACGCATTATTCATACCATACTCCACTACTTCTGTACTAAAACCCGTAACAACATTCTTCGTAAAAGAAATACGTACAGGAATCTTAGGTCCTAAATTATTCAAAAAATTACTATTAAAAGAAGTTCCAAAAGGAACCTCCACTACAATACCCCTTTTTAATAAATTATAATTATAATCACTATAATAATCTTTAAACTTATCAACATTACCTTCCTCAATATCCTTTAAATTATACTCAATCAAATTAGTAATATCACTAAGTACTAAAGACGATTTCTTAGAATCAAAATCAATTAAAATAATTTCACCATTACTATTATATCTAGGGATAAAAAGATCATTAGTATCAACATCTTTTGTCCCTTCTCCAATTGCATTATTAATAACTAAAAGCATAAGTCTCCTAATTTCATCCTCTGAATAATTAGTAATAACAGGAGTAACTCTATCAGAATAAAAATTAATAAGCAGAATAGAAAAAATAATAGAAATAACAATTAAAATAATTATCAAAGAAAAAATTTTACCCTTTTTCTTTTTTTTAAGCACTAATCTCATATTAAATTATATGAAATATAATTATCTAAATGAAATAAAACCCCCACTAATTGATAATGTCCTATATCCAAAAGAGTTAAGCCTTTTACTAATTTCATAACTTTGCCTACCTTCATCACAATATAAATAATATATATTATTCTTATCAAGATAATGTGAAAAATTACTAAGCAAATTATAATACGGAATATTGATAGAATTTTTAATATGAGATATATTATACGAATAATTATCTCTTATATCAACAATTATTGGATTATCCATCTTCATTACCTCATCAATAGATATAGTATTCATACTAACACCTCTAGTATAAAATATACATAAATGATAAATATGAAAAGTTAATAAGCACAAAAAAATAGCCATATAGGCCATTTTTAATCATCATCACTAAAGAAATCATCAAAGAAATCATCATCATCTGTATTATCTTCATAAATCGTTGTTACTTCGTTTTTATCTTCTGCCTCTACTTTATTTTCAGTTTCATTAACAACGTTAGTATCATCTTTATCTTCAAATGAAGCATCGATAGTCTTATTTGGAACCAAATCTTTAACTGACACTTCTTCAGATTCCTTCTTCTCTTTAGCAAGTTCCTCCTCTTTCTCAATTTCCGCTATCTTAGCATCTATCTTCTTAACTAGGTCATCAATATTAAAACTATCACTATCATCAGTTTTAGAAGATTCCTTCATAAAGCCAGGTAAAGATCCACCAAATGGATTACCACCCATTGGAACACCACCAAATGGATTTCCTTCCATTGGTGAACCCCCAAATGGACTGGTTCCAATAAAAGGATTAGCTCCACCAAATGGTCCACTAGGTTGGAATGATTCCATGCTAGCCATTTTTTCCTGCTTTTTTGCTTTAACATATTCCCTTATATCGAATAATTCAACAGGTTTCTTCTCCCTAGTTGGAGGAGTTGCTTTAGCATATTTTTTACCCCAATCAACTTCAAAATCAGTTTGGAATCTTGTTTTATATGGAAATAATCTTCTTCTCAAAACAATAATTTCAAATTTATTAAGTCTTTGTAAATCACTAACAGTTACAAGAGGTGTAGATGCCGTCTTATCTTTTTCTTTAGACTTAACTTCACCACACATCTTACTAATTTCTTCAAGTGCAGCAATTTCACTACTTATTAAATATAATAAATTACAGTTACCACGAATCGTATCACCATTTTCTTTACCATAAACTTGCGTAAGTTGAGCAAAGTTCTGAATTATAAAAGTAAATCTAATTAATCTACTTCTAGCGGCTGTTACCATTGTCGTAACATCTTTTAAAGGTGGCATATTAGCAAACTCATCCAATATAAAGTTAGTTCTAAATGGAAGCTTACCACCAGATTCTTGGGCAACATCAATTAAAGTTTCATAACACTGCTTAATAAATATCGTCGCAAGAGGATGAAGAGTCTTCTTTTCATCTTGAACAATTAAGAATACTGCCGTTTTCTTTCTACCAATATCTCTCATATCAAAATCACTATATGAAAGCATCTCAGACAAATTCTCTCTCGAAGAGAATAATTTAATTTTTTGTTTAAATGTAGCAATAATACCCTGTTTAGTTTCATCAGCAGTAAATACCGTACCAGAAGCATTAATATAAGCAGGCTTAGATGGATCCTTTCCATTAAAATACTCTTTAATATAATTATTATTAGGCCCACCAAATCTCTCTTCCCCTAAACTACACATTAAATTCAAACTATTTAAATTAACTTGTTCAGGAGTGGCATCTTCAAATAAACCTAGAGCAAGACCAGTAAAATAATCCGCAGCTGTCTTTTCCCAGAAAGGATCACCACTACTCTTCTCTTCATACAAAATATTAAGAGCTAGGTCATCTAATAACTCAATAGCCTTATCCGTATTTCCTTCCTTATATAATTTATAAGGCAAACTCATTGGATTCCATGCATTACCATGTTGTGGATCCCTAAAATTCAAAGTAACAATATTATAACCAGATTCTTTTAATATTTCAGCAGTTTCTTCATACAACTCCCCTTTAGGGTCAGTAAGAATCATTGATTCATTATGCTTTGCAAGAAGTTTAATCATCGGTTTAGCAACAATAACAGTCTTACCACTACCAGTAGCACCCATAACCAAATAATGATCTTCACCATTATCAACCCACATCTTACCTTTCTTACTATATAAAGCGATACCAGCAGCACCAATGTGTTCATCTTTTATATTAACAATATCTAATCCTTTTTTAAATTCACTATCAGTAGCCCATCTCGAATAACCTTTTTCTTTTTTAGCACCAATGCTAATACCAAATCCACCTTTATCACTACTAAAAATATAAGATTTGACAGTTAAAAAAATGCCAACTAAAGATACTAAAAATAATAGAAATGTAGCCCCAATATATTTGCCAGTAAAGGCCATAAAAGGTAAAAATCCATAAAACTTACCATTAGCAAAAATATTAGCAACATTAAGAACTCCTATTGCACATAAATATAATAAAAATAAACAAAAAGCAATAAAAATAATTAAATCTTTCTTTTCTACCTTTACTCTCATCTAATAACACCTCTCAAACTAACAATATTATAGCATTATAAATACAAAAAGTAAACAAATTTTTATAAAAGAAAAAAGTGCATTTATGCACTAATCATCATTATTTTTAAAATAAAAATCAACTTTATAATTCATAACACCATTCTCACTAAAAATATATGAATTATCATTATTATCAATAACAGTATATATTCTATTTTCTTTATATTCATCCATTTTACATAACTTACTAGAAGAAGTAATCTTACTCATATTGTCATTAATATACTTATTAAATTCTTCATAGCTACTAAATCTCTTTTTCATATTATCACTAAGCATATCATAAGCATCTACTGTATTATTAAATAATTTATTCATATAATGCGAAAAGTATAATTTACATATCTGTGCATCACTAAAATCATCGCTTACAATCATCTCATTAACAGAATTTCTTTCAATACTTATTTTTTTTATACCATTAATAATTCTTTTATAATTGTCTCCATTTACGGGAATAATTGAATAAGAATTATTAGAAATATCATTAAGAACTAAAACCATATAATTATCATTAACAATAATAGAAGATTCAAAATCATTTTCAATAATTTTCCCTTTAAGAAAATACAAATAATTATTGCCAATCTTAACACTACCAATTTCATCAACATTAAGTTCTACAAGAGGAGAGTATGTACCATATTCTAAAATAGTATCATCTCCTACACTATCATCTAATAAATTACTAACGCTAATTTTATCATTCATAGCGATAAACCCAATATAATTATTTATCTCTCTAACGACAGAAAAATATGTACTATAATCATTAATTGGATAAATTTTTTCATAATTACTTTTCCTATTGACAAATAAAATAATAATCACACATATTATACATACAATAAGAACAACAAACAATGTTCTTTTATCATCCTTTTTCACTCCACCAATTCCTCTTTTCTATTTGTCTTATTAATTTCTCTCGGTCTTGAATTATTACTATTAATATAATCTAACGGATTAACAGGAATACCATCAATTCTAATTTCAAAATGAAGATGACCACCAGTAGAATTACCAGAAGAACCACTTTTACCAAGTACTTGACCCTGCTTAACATAATCTCCTGCTCGAACAGTAATAGTATTAGCGTACATATGACCATATAAAGAAACAGCACCATCGCTATGTTCAATCTTAACATAATTACCATAACTATTACAATTAGCTTTTGTTCCATAATAATCACATGTTCCAATACTAATGTTCGAATCATTATAAGGATATATAACCTTGCCATCCTTTGTAGCAATAACATTTTCAGTATTTATAACTGCACTAATATCTACCCCAGAATGACGTCCATTATGAACATTATCATTTCCATTAAAATAAGCAGTTAAATAAGTACTACTAGGATTACCAGTAGCAAACTCTTTACCATTAACAGTAGTTGTTTCCCTACTTCCAATTGGCCACCAATAACCTGTATTATCACTAGTAGAAACGTAACCTTCATATGCATAACTATTTGAAGAATTATTTCCAATATCATCAATATCAATTATTCCCAAAACAAAAAGAGGAGTAATTAATATAACAATAAAAAAAATGATGAATATAAAAGGAGAAATAGCGCCAGCTATAACAAGTTTCTTTTTCAATTCTCCATTCATAGTATTCACCACCTTAAATAATATTACAAACCACCACCAGAGCCGAATGACTCTAATTCATCTTCTGTAACAATAACATTAATTTGCATTCTTCTATTACCACATACAAATAATGCCTCACCTTGACTAAATCTTTTAATAGCTTCTTTTTCATTATCATTTAAATCAATTAACATTGATAAATCATCAACAGCTTGTTTCTTTAATCCCATTACTAAGTAATAAGAAGAATTATCAAATATAGCCTTACCATGCATTAATATTCCTTCAGCAACGAAATCCGAAGGCTGCTGTGTAATAATAATCGTACCAGTATTATATTTTCTAGCTCTTCTTTGAACCTGGGCAAGAAATTCAGCACCAAGTTCATTTTTAGCTCCTAAAAGAACATGAGCTTCATCAACAGATAAAACAGTATTAACATTAGGATTTAAACATAATCCCCAAGCAAACTTAAGAACATTAAATAAGAGTGCATTTCTAATATTAGCATCAGAATTCATAAGTTCTTTAATATTAAATACAAGAAAATCACTATCAGTATTAATAGACGTCTTACCATTAAAGTAATATTGAAGTTCTCTTACTAAAGGTCTAAGTTTTAATTCTAATCTTTCCATAACATCTCTCTCGTGAGTCTTCTCTGTCATCGAAGTAAGTTTACTTGTAACAGTAACATAAACATCACTAAATGTTGGATAATCAGCTGAAGTGAATTTAGAAAAATCACTAGTAAAAGTAATACCAAATCTAGCATAAGTATCTTGTACAACTTCACTAAATAAAGTAAGAACATCATCTTCAATATCTGGAGAATAATACTTCATAAATGCCTTTAAAGATTGAAGTGTTTTATTTAAAACAGTATATCCAAGACCATTCTTGATTTCTGTTTCATCAGCATCCATAATAACCTCAAGTGGATTAACCATACCATATTCTCCACCCTTACCAAGGTCTACTACATCTCCACCATACATTCTCGTCATTTCACTAATTTCACCTTCAGGATCAACCGCTACAATCTGATATCCATTTCTAATATGACTTCTTAGAATAAGTTTAGCAGCAGTACTCTTACCACTACCAGAAGTACCAAGCATAATCATATTAGCATTATTTCTATTACTTTCTTTTCTTAATTGATATAAGAATTGATTAAATAATACTACACCGCCAGAAAAATCAACACCAAGTAATGTAGATAAACCATCATCTTTAATACTATCAAAGATAAACGGATACATTGCAGCCATTGTAGGAGAAGGCATTGGAGTACCAATTCTATCTTCAATAACTTGCTTTTCAAATATAGGAAGTATTGACTTAAATACTCTTTCTTGTTCAAATCTTAAAGGAATAGCTCTAAGTTCCATAGCATCCATATAATTCTTAACATTAACCTTTTTCATTTCAAGTTCTTCCCTAGTATCAGCAGTAATCATAATATGCATTTGAAAATCAAAAGTTCTAGCTTGTGAAGCAGTAAACTGCTGGATAAAATATTCCAAAGATTCAACATCTTGTCTAATTCTCTCTTGAATAGTCCTATCCTTTTCTTGCTGATATTTACTTCTTAAATCAGATATCTCTTTATTAAGCATCTTAGATAAAACACTAAATGAAACTGGAATATGCTTAATAACAAGTTTAACACCAGACATATTCGTCAGATTAGATAAATAACCAGGGCCAATAAATCTAGGATAAGAAATAACAGTTAAAATAGTAGCATACTTATCACTAATAACAAAATCCGAAGGATTAAATTGTAATCCCTTAGGAGCAATCTCACTCTTAAAATTCATTACGAAGTCACCACCTTAAAATTAGTAGTCATTCCACTATTAAGAAAATTATCAAGTATTACTCTTAAGTCATCGTTAGAAGTTTGTGCAGCCTCTAACCCACTATTAGCAAGACCAGTAATCAAAGTTCTAAGTCTTTTCTGAATAATATCATCATTCTTTTCTTTAAACAATATATAATACTCAGTATCAGTAACATTATTATTCATAAACATATTTGCCTTTTCAATATCCTGATTAATAAGTTTCCTAACCGCAGGACTAGTACTTTGATTATATAGTAACTGTAATCTAGCTAGATAAGCATTTAAATCTACAGGTCTATCAGCACTAATAAGCCAGAACTCAAAATCAATCATATTATAAAAGTTTTTAAGAGCTACAATAACATTATCCTGAGTAACCTGATCAAGAATAAATATATTTCTAGGCTTAATCTTAACACCAGTAACTTTTTTCTTATTATCTAAGATAATACAACCATTAGTAATAGAATTAATAGGAATCCAGTCTTCAGTAAATCCACTATTTGTCTTCTTTCCCGAACTTTTCATAAAAACACCAACCTCTCCATTTATAATTTCTTTTTTCAACAAAAAACCTATATATACTCTGTATAGCACATAAAACATTATGATAGTTAGGAATAGGAACTACTAAGAGTCCAGTAATAGCAACTGGTAAGCAAGATACAAGTACCATTATACTATCATTAGAATCAACAATAACAAGTAATAACAAAGATACAAAAGCCCCAATACCAAACATAATCAAATCAAAAGGTCTAAAAATATTAAATATAAGTGTACCCTTCTTAGCATTAGCAGGTACTAAATATCCATTCACTATGTATCACACCCTTCCCATTATTTATCTTTTCTAGCAGTTCTATTACTATCAACACCGGCAGCAGCATCATTAGCAATAGCAGCTCCAAAGTCATTTTCACTAAGTATTTCAGTTTGATGTTTACTAGCACTAACAGAAGCATCTTTAAAATCATCAGCAGATTTAAAACTAGTAATTGGAGCTCCACTAGAATTAACAAGTTTGACATTATGCGAATTAACAAAATCTTCAGCATCATTAGCACGAACTTGTATTTGACCAGAAAAAGCAGCATCCTCATAACTTGATAAATTACCCATTCCACCGCCTCTTACAATGAAGGATCTACCTCCTACAACACGTGTTTCATCATAAGTGAAATTAGTAGCATTATTCAATGCTGCATTTAAGGCAGCTTTCTTAGCACTTTTATAAGTATCGAATGCAGCATTAATATCAGCTTCACTAGCACTACCATTCATTCTAAGTGTCTCCCAACGTGTCTTTAATTTCTTAATTTCGCTAAAGTTTTCAGCAACATCATTAACGTATTTATTATCATCAATAATCTTTTGATAATTAGCCATCAAACGAGTAAACTTTTGCCCTTTAGATTCACCAAGAACATCTCCAAACTTAGCTCTAACCGTACCTAATGTTGAACCACCAGATGTAATTAATTGATTATACTTATTATTGGATTCTTGAATATTTTTCCATCCACCAGATACACCCTTCTTGGTGAAACCAGACTTAACCCCCTTAAATAAACCAGCGCCAACACCATATGCACCTCCAAATAAACTACCAGCAACACTTTTTCCATTTGCTCTATTACTTCTAAATCTAGAAATTCCAGAAATGCCAGCACCAACAACACCAAGTCCAGCACCAGCAGCAATACCTACACCAGCAGTAACTCCTTTTTTAGCTAATCCACTACCTGGTATTTCACTAAATAATTTCTTAGGACTCTTAACCCCGAAATCAAATTTACCATCACCAGGGAATAATTCTTTAAGAAGTTCTGGAACCCTTTTTCCAAACATCAATAACCCTAATATTAAAAATATTTTAACAAGAACAAATTTCATAGAACCACTTTCAATACCATAATTAGAAAGTGCATTAGAATCTTCAAAGAATTTTAATACTTTTCCAGATAAAGTAATTATAAAATACAATATTGCCAACCTAATAAACAAATCCAAATATGTTCTAGTACACTGCTTCACCCAATTCTTAAAGGAACCCTCAGGATTTCCTATGTAAGATAAAATGGGAACTGGAGCAACTAACTGCAAATAAGCAAGTTGAATTACACGAGTAGCAATACTAATACAATAATTTATTAATATCCATAAAACAGCAACCCCAACTACTACAGATAAAATAATATCCCATTTAAAAACATATTGTCCACCATCTTTTAATGATAGATATGGCACTAATTCATCAAAAGAAATCTTACCACTATAAGAATCCTCTTTTAATGTAGCATAATTTTTAACCACAAGAGCAGTTCCATTATCTATTTCTTTAACTTCTAATCCTTCATCATAATGTCTATTTTCATCTTCACGAAAAAAGCTAAAAAACATATCAGTAGCAATTCTTTGTCCAAATGAACTAACAGGATAAACAATATCATCTGCAACAATTACTCTATATAAAACATTATTTGAACTATCATCAGCACCAACAATCAAATTTTGAAAACTACGTGCAAACCTAAAAATACTAGGAGTTATACCAAGAAGAACAATTGCAATAACGCATCTATAAATTATGCTAGCAAACCCATTCTTTTTATCAGTAAATTTATTAGGATCAATAAGAGACTGAATAAGAGAAAACGATAATTTAAATAGCATAAATAATCCAAGTATCATTCCAACTCTATTATAAATGGCTTTAATATATTTATCATCCAATATATTAATTCTAGATATAACCATAAAAACGTTATATAAATCTACTATGTACCCGTATAGAGCTGCTACAATAACTCCAATAAATGCCCTAATAGCTTGCCATATAGCAAATAAAATATTAGAACCAATACTCAAAATAAACATTTAAATATCACCTCTCTTTACCATTCAATATTACATGAATTAGGAGTAATAAACTCCCATGCTTTATTAGCAATACTTAGCAATAAACGTAAAAATATAGGAAGAAGGAAAAATAATATTGCTATAACAATACGCATTAAGAATTTTTTTTGTGCTTCCTTCATTTTTGCATCATCTGCAGCAAATATTGCTTTTGTAAAATCAAGAATTCCAAAGCCAATTAAAATTATTGGAATAGCAATTTTAATTATATTAATATACTTTTCCAATTTATTTATAAAATCTTCGCCCAATAAAGTACCACAATCTAAAACAATCTCTATGCCATATTTATCACGTGCTAATTTTAGATACTTATTGACAATATTATCTAAATCTTCAACCTGCTGTTCAGTTAAATAATCGCTATAATTCTGTTTCAAATATGAAGCATATCGTGAAAATAATATTAAATAATTTCTAGCATTATTCTTGTAATTCAAAAAATCAATATCACCTGAAGCAATTAACATATTTAATTGTTCATTAACCACTGAAGCAAAAACCGATTCAACAATATTTGTATTATTACCAATTGCTGCGACACCCTTCTTCATTACATTTTTATTGTTAGTCATATCCCAAGTTGAAGCTGGGCTTTTGAAAGATTGACCAGCAATATCCGTAAAAAGATACCCAAATGTATTACATGATACATAATCTATCAAAGAATCAAACGCACTTTCCTTATTTTGTGTAGTATCAACTATACAATTATTAATCGTATCTTTCCCTAAATCGGAAGAATTTACTCTTCTATAATAAGGAAAAATACTATCTTCTAACAACTTATTTAAATCACTATATGCAGAATTTAGCTTGTTAATCGAATCTTGAAAAAAATTTTTTGGAAGATTATTAACATCTAAATTATAATTTTTTCCAGATGCAAGAGAATCATTTACTTTAGTGGCATTTTTAATAAGTTCTCCATATTCACCATCATCATTAAACTTACTTAACAATCTACCTTGCTTAGTAAGTCCACCTTCAGCAAAACTATCATACCATTCACTAACAAGACTCCATTTCTTCTTTTCACTAAAATCAAAAACATGTGTTTCTTCAACATAAAAAGTAGGATCTGCAGAAATATTTGCCAAAAGAACTGGTGAATCAAGATTATCACTACTTAATGATAATTTAAAATAATCCCTGCCAAGTTTATGTAAACGAATAAGTTGAGTATGTTGAGTCCAATCTACTTCACTTGCATAATCATATTCGTCATCCATTATATCATCGTCATCATCACCATCACCTTCAATATGCAATATAGAATTCACAATGTCAGGAATAAGAATATTAGAAGATAAATCAACATTTATTTTAAATAATTTTTCAAAAAAAGAAGTAGGTATTATAAGAGTATAACCATATACGCCAGATGAATCATATGCTTCCATAATCCATGCATCAATATTATCTAGGGGAGTAGATATTTTATATAATACAAATTGAGAACCATTTAATTCTTCAACATTCCTATCATTAGCTTTTTTTGTTCCAGCTAAAACAGCATAATCACCCTCTATTCCTCCAGCATTTCCATCTTTTACGACAGTATTTTGTGCTATTTTTTCAGGGCATTGATGAGAATTAAAAGCCTCTGTAGCATTAATAAAAGAAATACCGCTCTCTTTACACACTCCTATTTCAGTAGAAGAATTAGGATACCAACAAGCACCCTGACTATACTTTATTCCCGCAGCATTACTACCACCAACTGGAACTAAAAAAGTAGGACCTAAATATTTAAAAAAATTATTTTGCACACCTGTCCCATTTTTACTGCTACTACCTCCAGTATACAAAACATGCTTCGTACTCATAGAAGAATCATATTCATTTATAACTGCAAAGGTATTATAATGCACAAAATCATCCATATCACTTGCTTTAATTACTTCTATAGTACCTGTATCATCCTCGGTACACTGCATCCACATTACAATAGCCTCTACTCTACCACTATATATAAACAAACTAACTATTAATGTAAGTAATAATACTACTTTCTTCTTCATAATAAACACCCATTCCTTTTTAAAGTAATTTACATCAGTATCATTATAACATACAAAACAAAAAAAAGAAATTAATATTTAATAATTTCTTTTATAAATTATTTACAATAATCATCGGTCATACTAATAGTCTTTCTAATATTACATTTCCAACATTGTTTCCAAGAATCTTCATTATAATCATAATCAGTATCAGTTGCAACATCAGAAATAGTCTCTAAAACAAATGTTACAACCCAAACTACAGCAAAAACTCCTACTGCATATAAGAATCTCTTGCCAAGTAATTTAGTAGCTTTCTTAACTTCATCCTCTTTACTTGCAATAACAGCTTTACCTAAATCAATCATACCAAATATTATAAGTAAAATAGGAACACCAATCATTATAACATTTACTAGAATTCCAACTAAATTCCAAATAGGCTGTAATCTACTACCAACTCCACAAATTTTTCCTAAAACATCTATCATTTTTTAAAACTCCTCCTCTTCATTACAACTATATATTACACTAAATTAAATAAAATGTCAAATATAAATAAGCAATTTTCATTTTTATTGTATTTCTTCTGTTCTTCCTTGATTTTTATCTGTCTTCCCATTTTTAACAGAATTATTTTTTTCTGCACTATTACTATTAGTACCACCATTAACTAAATTCCAACATCTTTTCCAAGAAGCTTCATTATAATCATAATTTTCATTATTCTTACCAATAGTATCTGCTGCTAAATCCAAAACAAAAGTAACAATCCATACACTTGCAAACACACCAATAGCATACAAAAATCTTTTTCCTAAGAGTTTAGTAGCTTTTTTCTGTTCATCTTCTTTACCAGCTATTGTTGCTTTTGCAAAATCAATCATTCCTAATACAATTAATACAATAGGAATACCAATTTTAATAATATTAATAACAAGACCAACAATATTCCATAATGGTTCATAATCTTCAGTACATATATCTACTGCAGCAAGTAAATACATAATCATCAACTCCCTAACATAAGAATATTATATCAAAAATATATTCAAACATCAATACTATTTTTTTAAAAAGCTAAAGAGTCCTTTCTTTTCTTCTTTTATCCCTTCATCAGTATTATCAATATGAATATAACCTAATTTTGTAAGTAGAGGAATAAATATATCATTGTTATCATTTCGATCATTTACTACTCCAATATTATAAAATACTTTTAAATTAGATTCCCTTTCAAAATCCTCTATATCCTTATCATCTAATAATGATTTATTAAGAACAATTTTCTTATCTTTTAACTCATGAAAAATACCAGGATTAATACTAACTAATTTATTTAACTTAATAGTAGAAGGTTCTATTAAATATAAAATATCAGTACATAAATATTCATTCTTAGATTTATTTAAATCAACAACAAATATATCTACTCCATCATATTTATCTAAAATATCTTTCAATTTATCATCTTTAACAGATAAAGTATCTTTATCTTTAAAGAAAGATAAATCCATTTTATCTATCTCAATAACCATAGTACTAAAATAATTTTTTAAAGTTTCTTTTATTAAATAAGCTAAAGTAGTAGAACCCGCATCATCAGTAATATTTTTTATACCCAATATTTTTCTATTTCTAGTGAAAGTATCAATATCAACAGTAGTATTCTCTATAATACTATCCTTTTCAATTTCTTGATAATGAGCCACATCACGATATATATTAGGATTATTATACAAATACATTAATGCATTACTATCATCAGTAAAATTATATATACCCATACTTACAAGTTTAGATAAAAATATATGTGATTTAGAAATAGCATCGTCTTTATCCAAAAATAATATAACCTTATCCATATCTAAACTAATAGATAATTCCTTCAAATTAGAAATATTTTTATAATCCTTAATAGAGGTAATATCTAAAAACATTCTATTAAAGAAAAAATTTTTAAAAGTATTGATAATATCATCAACTTCATATACCCCTTCCAATTTTTTAGATACTTCTATATCCAAATTATTAAATACATCTGTATATTTATTTACAACGACAGCATTCATATATTTAATCCTTTCTATTAATTCTTTCTATTTTACGTGTTTCCCCAGTTATTGGAATAGTCATATTAATATTAAAGAACGGAAGTTCAATTTTGACAAAAGTAGTAACCTTATAATAACTAGTCTCAACATTATCAATGATATTAGAAGTAACATTAAGGCAATATCCCCTATTGCCAATATAATTATATTCCGTAATAGGACATTTCTTATCATCAATACCCTTTACATAATAACTAATACTAAGTAAATAATCATCTATTTTTTTAATAATTGAATTTTCGCTACCAGTATCACTATAATCATCAATACCTTCATTCTGTTCGATAATATCAATTACACCATTCTTAACTCTAAAAGCCTTAGCATAATTAAGAGCTACTGCTATAAATGTAACATATACTGCAAGAAATATAAGCATCAACTTAATTGTAAAACTTCCACCAAATGCCTCTCTCATTATTCATCACCAACTCTTATTTAGTACAAATACAGCCCGCTGACTCATCCCAAGTACAATTTTCTTGAGCCTCACATGCACTTCTACCAGTATTTCCAAAAGAACCTTTTATCATCTTTGTAATAGGTCCCCACATAGCAGCAAGTATACCACCAATTACAGCTACAGCAACAATAACAATAACAGTCATTGAAACCTCTCCAGTTGCTTCTTTCATTTATTTCACCTTCTTTCATTATTTTTAGATATATATTTCAAATTTCTATATTGACATTAACATAAAAATTGAAATCAATAATAATCCTAAAGACCCAAAACCAGTGACAACAAGCATTATCATTGTCTTTCTTTCCATAGTACCAAGTCTAGCTTGATATTTTTGTTCTCTAGCTTTAGCTTGAAGAGAAGAAACAGATTTAGAAAAAGATATCAATTGTTCATGTTTCTTTTCTTGCTCACCAAGACCTAATCTATATAATAATCTCATCATTCGCATTGAATCTCTTACAGGATATTCTTTAGCAAAATCCATATAAGGATCAATGGACGAATCACCTTTTTCTATTTTTTCTACCAATCTTTTCAAACCAGGTCTAAATACTTCTGGTGCATCATCAATACTCTTCGCAATAGCAACAGGTACCGTGTAATGATGTATCAATACTTCAATTGTCTTCAAATAATACGGTAAAAGAGAATCAATATAATTAAGATGTTTTTTATACCATTTTTTTAAGCTAAAGTATTCCATCTTATATACAAGATATCCAACCACTATTGCCGCTAGTACAGTTAAATAACTTAAATTAGATAAGAATAAGAATATTAATGCAGCAATAACTATTAAAGCATTTCTTATTCTCTTCATAAATACCTCATTAGGATTATACACCTTATCTCCATATTTAGCAATTAATAAAAAGTCATAATCCTTTTCTTTCAGTAAATTAGCTAGTTTATTATTATTAGTAAATATATTATCTTTATCTATTTTTCCATTAATTATAAATATATAAATAACAATTATGGCCACAAAAAGTAATTCAATTCTCATTACTCGGCACCTACATTCTCGTTATAATATTTTTCTCCCGAAAGAAGAAAATAACTATTTATAATAACAATAATATGTACTAAAATACGTATAAATAAATTATCGAGCATTGATATATAAGTTTCTTGACTAATTAAAAGTTGTATCAAAGCAATCATACCATACAAAGAAATACCAAAAGTTAAAAACTGACCATGAAATCTAGCTCTATCACTTCTATCTCTATAAACTCCTTCAACTAAAACATCAATATCCGCAAGCATATTTTCAAAAGTTTCAGAAGTATCTTTAGCACCCTCTTTAGTAACCTGTAAGAATAACTGATGCATATTTTTTACCATATAATATGGATACTTCATATTCATATATTTAATAGAATCATATATGTCACCGTTTTCATACGACAAGGCAATCATCATCTTAACATCACTAAGAAGAGGCTCTTCAAGAATACCAGATTCAACAACACCCTCTAAACTTTTAACAAAAGCTTGCGTAGTATTAAACTCCATAATTGTATTGGTACAATAAACTTGTACTTGTTCAAATATATATTCACTATATTGTCTTTTACATCTTAAATAAGTAATATAAGGAATAAAAGATATCGCTATTACTATATATACAACCGAAATAATTATATTATAGAAATACAAGTAACTAATAATCCCCGCTAATCCAGCAAATAATAACACCTGAAACAAATACTGTCTAGGAGTATAATCAAGTCCTAATTCTTTTACCTTATCACGCATTACCTTAAATGAATATGGCTCAACCTTTTTATAAACATTTATTGCCCTTTCAGATATAAATTTATATACCGATTCACCTTTTTTACCACGATAAGAAACAATAAATAATATAATTAATCCAATTAATAAAATTTCCACTACTTATCACCTCTCATCAATTATTAATATCAGTAACATTAATACCACTAGGTGTTTGCACTACATTAAAAGCTTGACTCCCATCAGTATACATATTTGGCTTATTATTCATCACATTAGTAGAAATACTATTATCTTTTACCATCATATCAATATTATTGTTAACGAAACTATTATCAACAACAAAATTATTATTAGAAGCGTCTTTAAATTCTTCTTTAATAAGAATGTCACTAGGAATAATAACCCCTTGTGTTTCTAAATAATCAATTAAATATTTAGAAGGATTTAAAATAGTCTCTTTACCATCCGGTGTCTTTTTATATAAAGTTCTTGACATAGGATTATTATTTTCATCAACGTAAAATTCAACAACCTCAGATACTTCTCGATGAAAAGAATTATATCTTTGACTAAAATAGCCTTTTATATGAACTCCTAATTGTACATATCTATGAATAGTAGCCAAGAATTGATTTACATCCTGGTTAGATTCAAGCAAACTATACATTCTATTAGGAATAGATTCAGCCTTATCAGCATGAATTGTTGACAAAATATTATGACCTGAAGAAATAGAATTTCGAACAGCCATAACAGCTTCAGCACTTCTTACCTCAGATAATAGAATCCATCTTGGATTTTGTCTCATACAAGCCACTAATATATCAGAATAAGATGCAATATTATTAGTCTTCATTGCTACTATATCACGATGAGGAAATATTTTATCAAGATGCAATTCCAATGTATCCTCAATAGTAATAATTTTTTCATTTTCCTTAGTATGAGCAGCTAAATACTTAATAAATTCTGTTTTACCTGAACCAGTCTCACCACTAACAATAATATTACAATGGCCTTCAACACACTTAAGTAAAAAATCATGAATATTAAGTCTTATGTAATCTTCTTTAATAATTTTATCTTTTTCTAGTCTTATTTTAGCAGGTGTTTTTCTTATTAAAACAGCTATTCCATTCTTCGCAATAGAATCATGCAAAAAATTCATTCTAAGCTCAGTAGATTCAGCATCAAGCATAGGATTAGCCATATTAAATGATTTACCCATAGCATTAGCACACTGAAAAGCAATCTTTTCCATAAGGGCGTTATCAATTCCTGTATTTTCTACTCTAAATACCCCTCTTGATAATGTCTTAACCCAAACTTGACCACCATTATCATAAGAAATATCAGTTATATCATCATTATCTAAAAATTGCTTTAATGGTCCAAAATCAATTTGTGTAAACTGTTCATCCATACTTTACCCCTCCTTTATAAAAAACAGTAATTATTCCTCAGCTACTTGATCACTAATTTGTGGCAAATCACTAACAGAAACAAATGCAGTCTTTGAATTAATAAATTCCTCTATTTGATTACTACTTACATGAACAGTATCATTTTCATTTAAAGTTTGTGTATTAGGAATAAGAATTAATTCCACATCATAATTTTTTAAGTATAAAGCTTTTCTTAGAAGCAAATGAGTTTCCTCTGGAATAGCAAACAATAAATAAGCCGGAGATCTTGTTTCTTCAGTATTTTCAAATACATGTCTACCAGAAGAATCCTTAACATCCAATATTTCAACATTACTAATAAATTTCCCAAACATTACTTCTCCATCATCATTAAGTGACTTATAATATATATTTATATAACTACCAGGAGCCATAGAATTAGCATAAGATGTATAAATATTAACAGGATAAATAATAACAGTATATCCCTCTGGAACATTATTAAATGCAGAATCAGGCAAATCCTTCTCTTCAATTACTAAATCAGTATAAAATAAACTTCCTTTAGCAATAACAGTATTATAGTTGGAATATTTACCTATAATATTATTAATATTAGAATAATATCCACTGTTAGTACTCTTTCTTGCTGCATCCAAAAATTGCTTAGGAACGCTCATCATTGCAATCATATCCCTAGTAATATAAGTCCTAGGTTGAATAGTCTCTTTTGCATAAGGAATTTGAACTAACTCAACTTGTGAATTAATACGATAATTATAACCAATATATAGTATTACTAAA
The DNA here is from genome assembly GCA_002375205.1 of Caryophanales bacterium UBA3620. Lineage (GTDB taxonomy): Bacteria > Bacillota_I > Bacilli_A > RF39 > UBA660 > CAG-302. The sequence continues at coordinate 13,958 of DFLL01000015.1, read as the reverse complement.
CATAATATTACCCCCAAAATAGTAACAGTATTCTTATTACCAAAAAATTTTTTCATTGAAGCACCTAAATTATTCATTTTTCTTCCTCCTTTTTATTAAATAATTTATTCAAATATTTCATAATGCCAGCCAATCTTATATTTAACAAATAGTATTTTTTTACCATTATTATCAATATTACCTTTCCAACTAAACGCAAAAGTATTAGTACCATTGCATCTAGTATCAAACCCAATATCACATAATTTTATATCATTAATATCCAATACATTAAGATTGCCAAAAAAATAATTATCACCATTATAAAAATCATAGTCAAAATAATTTGTCTCGCCATTTTCTGATAAAGACCAATCAATATCCCTTTTCAATAAAGCATTAAGAACATTTTCATTAAAATTACCAGAAACAATACTAGGACCCTCAAGTACATTAGCTCCGATAATTTTAATTAGACCACCCTGAACATCTAAGACATCTGGAACTTTTAAAATCTGTTTAAAATTAATATCATTACCATTATTTATTCCAATAAAAGAATAATAATCTCTTTCATACATCTTACTATGATAACTACCAGTTATACTACTTTTACTATTTTCCCCAAGTCCCCCTTCATTTCCAATATAAAACATAGAGTTATCTTTAACATTAATTATTTTTGAATTATTATATTCCAATATACCACTTAAAGAATTAACAACATTATAATCAGAAGTATCATCATATATAGTATATTTTCCAATACCATTATCAATTAGTATTGTGACTTTCGGTGGACTTTCCATTATATCAAACATTTTAATAGTATAAGAACTGCCATCAAATAAAGTCGATTCAGCAAATCTTCTTGTAAAACTTTCAACAAAAACTTTTTCTTTTATTTTAAGCCGTCCGGTTTCTCTATAAGCCTTATAATCTATCGCATCAAAAATTGAAGCCTCAGTAACTTCCTTTAACAAATAGTAGTCATTTTCATTATTAGTAGTAAGATTTTGAAATAATATTATAATAGCGGCCCCGATAATTCCAAACATAATTAGACCAACAGAAGTAAATGACCATTTCATTCATTACCACCTACTTTTATTCCAGTCTCATTAATAAACCTTTCAAAATCAAAATCAAAGTAACTATTTTCTTTATTATATGATTTAATTTTACCAACACTATAATTATTAAGTACAACACTATATTGCAAATTACTATATGCATTTCTAAGCCTATCAGCATCATAATTATACCAATTTAATCCAACAAATCGATTATTACCAGGAAATGGATTATTCAAATCAATAGGTCTATATACATAATTATAAATAATTTTAGATGAACTATTATTACCATTGTCATTATCATCTACAACATTATCTTCAACATTATTATTAATTGTCCCAGGTCCAAGTTTATAGACATATATATCACAACTATCACTATTAGATAAATCAATTTTATCCCATTTATCTCCAAACCAAACCTTACTTCTTCCAGAAGTATCATTTATAGCTTTACTTTTACTTAATATACTAGCATTTATTAAACTACCAGACAATCTATAAACAGAATTATACGCCAATGGTAAATAGAATTTATTATTAATTCCATTATCATAACTAGCATTATTTACATCACTAATAGAGCCATCACTATTAACAACTTGTGGTGTAAAATGAAACAAGCAAACTGTTTCTACATAATTATTACTAATTTTTTGTTCACATCTTTTATAAATATTATTATCAACATTAATATTTCCTATTTTTACATTAGATAAACTAATATTATTACCATTATCAATTCTATCTCTCATAATAGTATTAATATCAATATTTGAATCACCACTTACAAAATTAAACTCAACCCTATTATAATATAAAAGTCCAAATTTAATGCCACCACCATTATATTTTTCAGTTGGAGATAAAATATTAGCAAAAGTACCACTCTGCTTAACCCTAACAATTGCCTTTCTACCATTATCATCTTTAACAGTTAATTCTTCACATTCACTTACCATACTCTGTTCATTATTGCAAGACAATATATTGTCGCCAGTTTTTAATCCAGTAACCGGACAAAGTTTATTATCATTAGCCTTAATTCTAAATGAAGTTTCACCAGTAGGAACTACCCATGAACTCCAAGCTCCAACTAATTTACCAGTAGAACTATTTGATCCAAAATAACATTGACGCCCTTTACCAGCATTATTGCCAGTACAATCTTTAGTTCCAGAACTATAGAGAAAAAACTTTCCAGTTCCAATAGCATTACTTATAATGTTTTTTGCATTAATAGCACTCTCTTTTTCATATTTTTCAACATAAAAATTACTACCTATTTCTCCATACGGATCAGAAAAAATAATTCTATCCCACTTACTATTATATAAAACAGCAGTTTCTGCTAAAAATTTTACCTTATTGCTCTTACTATTTGAAACAATTTCTATCAATTCAGGAGCATTGTTCTTTATACTAACACCATCATACTTATCATTTAATACAAACAAATCCAACCGTTTTGTATACCCATTATCACAATTAGAAGCTTTTCCTTTTGCGCACAAATTACTAAAATCATTATTAGTAACAGAAATCTTAAAATGAATATTCTTATTATACCAATTACTTTTAATATCAAAAGTAACTTCAAAATACAAATCTTTATAGTAGCAGTTGCGTTCTCTACAATCCATTTTACCATTTATGCCGCTATTATAATCATCAACAAAATATGAATCAACGTCATTTTTATATTCATAAAACATATTACTAGTAAAATTATAATTAATTTCATTAGAACTACCACCAGAATATTCTTCGCTAGCAATAACCTCATTATCATCATAAGCATATATTTTTACTTTCTGACCACCATTACTATCTATAATATCATCACTCTCTATCAAAGTTTTTCCATTCTTAGTTAGTCTTTTAACATTCCTATAATTATTTGTTTGATGAATAAAAGCCCAACCTTTAAAAGTAATAGTTTTCTCATTTATAATAACATCAGTAACTTGATATCTAACTTCCCCTATAGAAGCATAAACTTTATTTGTAAATAAAATACTAACAATGAAAGCAATTACAAAGAGATATTTTTTCATTTTCATTTTAAAACACCCCTTTTACTTCTTTTAATATGTATTACCAAAACTACGATTGCAATAACTATAAAAGCAAATCCAAAGGAAAAATAAATCCCATTTTTAATAATAAAATCATACATATTTTTTAAATAATAAGAAATATTATATTTATAACTACTGTTTTCATTATCAATTTCTTCAGAATTCCTCTTATACGCACTTTTATATTCTAAAACTTTATTTTTAAAATAATCATATGAAACATTACCACTATAATATTTACTACACAAAACAAAATCGTCACCATCAATATCTTCACATAATGGATCAAGAGAATAAACATTAAATTTCGGAAGGACAACTTTAATTGAATGAATTTTAGTATTACATTTAGTTGAGACAATATTAAAATTCCACGTTCCAGTAACAAAAGTATCAGTAATTACACCATTTTTAGGACTATTTTTATATGCAAGGCTATTCTCTTCAATATAAAAGTCATCATCAACATTTTTAAAAGTAATATCAAATCTATCATAAACAATAAACTCATCGCCACTATCAATCGCACCCAAATGCTTATAAAAAACCCTAATTTTTTCCGCATCTTTTTTTAAAAGGTTAATTTCTGTCTTTGTGCAATCAGCATTAGCATAACTAATAAGTAAACAAAAAAACATTATTATAAATACTAAAAACATATTCTTCTTCATAATAACCTCCACTAGTCTACTCTATATAAATATACCATTTTTTTTAAGAAAAATAAAGATATTTTTCTCATTTTATTAAAATATTATATAAAACCACAGTTTAGTTCAAATCATCTTTCCATTCTTGCATAACAGTTAATACTTTGGTCTTAACAATACTACATTTATATTCATGCTGACACAAATATAAAAACAGAATGGCACTCATTGTTGCTATTCTGTTTTTAAATAGTCTTCTCCTTTAAAAGGATCACTTAATAATAAATTCGGAAAATGCTGCTGTCTTAATGCCTCATATGTAACCAAAGCAACACAGTTAGATAAATTAAGGGCCCTAACATTATCACTAGTAGGTATTCTATAACACTTACTAATATTATTATGTAGTATTTCTTTAGGAATACCTGTACTCTCCTTTCCAAATATTAAATATATTGGTTCATCAACATTAGAAAAATCAATGTCACTATAAGGCTTAGTACCATATCTTGTAAAATAATAAAATGTCCCCTTATTCTTACTTAAAAAGTCTTCATAATCCAAATAAGTTGAATAATCAACTTTATCAATATAATTAACACCACTTCTTTTAAGTCTATTCATATCAAAAATAAAACCAAAAGGTTCAATTAAATGAAGTTTAGCATTAGTCGCAGCACATGTTCTCATAATATTACCAGTATTTTCAGGTATTTCAGGTTCATATAACACGATATTAATCATAAATTAATCCCTCACTTATAAAATAATCTTTAAGCAAATTAATACTATAATTATTATCTTTAATATTATATTTAGATTCTACTTCTCCATTACTAATAATTAAGATATATGGAACATTAATGCCATACCTGCTCTTAATATCACCAAATATATTATTATTATCTAATTCAGTTGTAATATCTAAATAAAGAATATTATTATTAAATGAATACTTATTAATAAACCTTCTAAATTTTTTTTCAAAATCATATATTTTATTATCATTTAATTTAGATACATATATAATAGCATCTTTGTTTTCAGTCAAATAATTATCAAGCTCATTATAATGAATTACCTTAAGATATTCACTAACTGGTGATATATTAAGCTTTTCTTTTTCATAAGCACGATGCCACAAATAAAAATAAATGACAACGATAACTGAAATAAAAATAATTATAGCAAGTATAATATAATTTTTAATACCTTTTCCCACCTTCATAATTCAACTCCTCTAATAAAGTATATCAAAAACACAAAAAATAAACAAGAACAAATAAAAAGATTGTTAATAAATATCAGTCATGATATAATATATATGCCAAAAAGGAGAAAAAATGAAAGAAAACTATAGTAACAAATGTGAACAAATATTAAACGAATTAAAAGAGAAAAAAAAATTACTACTACACAGCTGTTGTGGTCCTTGTAGTAGCTATGTAATTACATATTTAACAAATTATTTTGATATAACTGTTTTATATTATAATCCAAATATTTCTCCATATGAAGAATATATTAAAAGAAAAAATGAACAAATAAAAATAATTGAATTATTAAATAGTAAAAGCAAAAATAACATTGATATAATGGACTGTGACTATGATAATAATTTATATGAAGAAAAAATTAAAGGATTAGAAATGGAACCAGAAAGAGGTAAAAGATGTGAAGTATGTTATAAACTTCGCATTGAAAAAACCGCTAATATAGCAAAAGAAAATAATTATGATTATTTTTGTACAACATTATCTGTAAGTCCATATAAAAATGCAAATCTAATAAATAAAATTGGAGAAGAAATGGAACAAAAATATAAAATAAAATGGCTATATTCTGATTTCAAAAAAAAAGATGGATATAAAAAATCCATCATGCTTTCGCAAAAATATAATCTATACAGACAAAATTATTGTGGATGTATTTATTCAAAAAAGAATATTATAAATTCTTTACAAGAACAATAGATATAGCCACAATAATAGCGGCTAATGTAAGACAAATACTTCCAATGATAATATATCCACTGCTGGCAAAGCCAGCATTTTTCTTTAAATCTGAAAAATTATCATCATTAGATTTATTTTTAATACCATCAGTATATAAAATTTGTCTAGTAGGATCTGAGTTAAAATCTGATTGATTACTATAAAAATCACTAGAATGATTATCATTACCAGAAACAAAATTTGGAGTATTAATAAATGGATCACCAACTATTTGAAAATCAAATGGATTTAAAATCGTATTATTTATGTCTGCAGATGTATTAGAATCATTTTGAACAGCACTATTTTTATTAGGAATACTAATTATCGAACTAATATTTCCTAAGTCAGAAATTTGATTATTTGAAACACCAACTGCCTCAGAAACAAATCCTTTTCCAACATCAGAAATCGAAATAGAATTTTTCAAAAATAAATTATCCCTTTTTTTATTAAATGATCTAATAGCTAAACACTTGTCATAAAAAGTCTTAATACTTATAATTCCATCAATATTAGAACGAGCTAAAAAAGAATTTCTACACAACTTTTGTTCATTAAGTAAAGGAACTTTATCAAAAAAAGAAATACAATTCTTATCCTCAAAATCATTAAATAACTTATTAATATCAGATTCCTTAGTATAAGACGACGGAAACGAAACAACAATATTGTATCCAATATTATTAAGAATTTCTTTATCACTATTATCTATATCAGAAATAAAATAACAATTTTCATCAACAAAATTTAACTTAGAAATAAACATCTTACACTTATTAGCTTCTTCAGGAGAATAATAAATCAAATAACTAGAATTATTAAAATTGAAAGCAACCAAAGAATAACAATTATAAGCAACAGAATTTAAAATATCCACTGAAACAAAAAAATTATTCATAATCTAGCCTCCAATACTCTCTATTCTGAAGTTAGTATAGCATAAAATAACAAAGCATGCAATAGAAAAAAAAGAAAAGTATAACTTTTCAAAAATAAAAAAAATACTGGCAACGTCCTATTTTAGCGAAAATCACTATCTTCGGCGCTGAAGTGCTTAACTTCTGTGTTCGGTATGGGAACAGGTGGACCACTTCGCAAAAATCACCAGTATAAAAATAATAAAATTAAATAGTTCCCTGAAAACATGATAATGTGTTTCAAACCAAATTAAAATAATATATGATTAAATCCTCAATCTATTAGTACTAGTCCGCTCAAAGTATCACTACTCTTCCACTTCTAGCCTATCAACCAGTTAGTCTATCTGGGATTTTACTTGTTTAAAACAATGGGAAAACTCATCTTGGAGAGGGCTTCACGCTTAGATGCTTTCAGCGTTTATCCCTTCCCTACATAGCTACTCTGCACTGCCATTGGCATGACAACAGATACACCAGCGGTAGGTCCATCCCGGTCCTCTCGTACTAAGGATAGCTCTCCTCAATTTTCCTGCGCCCACGACGGATAGGGACCGAACTGTCTCACGACGTTCTGAACCCAGCTCGCGTGCCGTTTTAATGGGCGAACAGCCCAACCCTTGGAAGCGACTCCACCTCCAGGATACGACGAGCCGACATCGAGGTGCCAAACACCACCGTCTATGTGAACTATTGGGTGGTATCAGCCTGTTATCCCCGGGGTAACTTTTATCCGTTAAGCGACGACCATTCCATTCTGAATCGCCTGATCACTAACTCCTGCTTTCGCACCTGCTTGACTTGTAAGTCTCGCAGTCAAGCTCCCTATATACGTTTATGCTCTGCGAATGATTTCCAACCATTCTGAGGGAACCTTTGAACGCCTCCGTTACATTTTAGGAGGCGACCGCCCCAGTCAAACTGCCCACCAGACACTGTCCCTGAACCAGATAATGGTCCTAGGTTAGAAATCCAATAAACTAAGGGTGGTATTCCAATGATGACTCCACCAAAGCTAGTGCCTTGATCTCAACGTCTCCCACCTATACTCTACAAAGTTTACCGAATCCCAATATCAAGCTACAGTAAAGCTCCACGGGGTCTTTCCGTCCAGTCGCGGGTAACCTGCATTTTCACAGGTATTAAGATTTCACCGAGTCTATGGTTGAGACAGTACCCAGATCATTACGCCTTTCGTGCGGGTCAGAACTTACCTGACAAGGAATTTCGCTACCTTAGGACCGTTATAGTTACGGCCGCCGTTCACTGGGGCTTCAGTTCAAAGCTTCGTATTATCGACTTGCGTCATACTAACTAATCTCTTTAACCTTCCAGCACTGGGCAGGCGTCAGCCCCTATACATCCACTTACGTGTTAGCAGAGACCTGTGTTTTTGGTAAACAGTTGCCTGGGTCTATTCACTGCGGGTCTATCGCTAGACCACCCCTTCTCCCGAAGTTACGGGGTCATTTTGCCGAGTTCCTTAACCATAGTTCTCTCGCTCACCTTAGGATACTCTCCTTGACCACCTGTGTCGGTTGTCGGTACAGGCACCTATACAATTAACCCTAGAAGCTTTTCTTGGAAGCATAGCATCACGAGAGTTCGATCAGTCGAAACTTCACTTCCCCATCATGTTTCAGCTTTATAGTATTGCGGATTTGCCAACATACAAGCCTAAACACTTAGACCAGAATCCAATAACTGGCCCTCGTTAGCTTTCTCCGTCACTCCATCAGTTATATAGGTGGTACAGGAATATCAACCTGTTATCCATCGACTACGCTTTTCAGCCTCATCTTAGGTCCTGACTTACCCTGGGAAGACGAACTTTACCCAGGAACCCTTAGTCAAACGGTGAATGGGATTCTCACCCACTTTTCGTTACTCACACCGGCATTCTCACTTCTAAACGCTCCAGTAGTCCTTACGATCCACCTTCACAGCCTTTAGAACGCTCCCCTACCACTTATACATAAATATAAGTCCGCAGCTTCGGTATCGTGTTTAGCCCCGGTACATCTTCGGCGCAGTGTCACTCGACTAGTGAGCTATTACGCACTCTTTAAAGGATGGCTGCTTCTAAGCCAACCTCCTAGCTGTTTTGACAACTCTACATCCTTTCCCACTTAACACGAATTTTGGGACCTTAGCTGGCGATCTGGATTCTTTTCCTCTCCCGTATGGACGTTATCACCCATACAGTGACTCCTGATTAGTACTACCCAGCATTCGGAGTTTGATTGCGCTCAGTACATCTAGACGACGCCATCACACATTCAGTGCTCTACCTCCGGGCAGATTCAATCAAGGCTAGGCCTAAACCTATTTCGGGGAGAACCAGCTATTTCCGAGTTCGTTTGGAATTTCTCCGCTAACCACAAGTCATCGGTACGCGTTTCCGGGCATATCCGTTCGGTCCTCCATAAGGTCTTACCCCTACTTCAACCTGCTCATGGCTAGATCACTCGGTTTCGGGTCTATTGCATCATACTAAAGCGCCCTATTCAGACTCGCTTTCGCTTCGGCTCCATCTGTTCGACTTAACCTCGCATAATACAATAACTCGCCGGTTCATTCTGCAAAAGGCACGCTCTCACACATAAAAGTGCTCGAACTTTTTGTAAGCATACGGTTTCAGTTTCTATTTCACTCCCCTCCCGGGGTTCTTTTCACCTTTCCCTCACGGTACTTGTTCACTATCGGTCATTAGAGAGTATTTAGCCTTACGGGATGGTCCCCGTAGATTCCAACAAGATTTCACGTGTCTCGTTGTACTCAGGATACCTCAAAGAGTTTACAATATTTCGCTTACAGGACTATCACCATGTATCGTCTAACTTTCCAGAAAAGTTCAGCTATATTGTAAATTTGTAACTCTTATAAAGAGGTCCTACAACCCCAACTCTAAAGTTGGTTTGGGCTCTTTCCATTTCGCTCGCCACTACTAAGGAAATCGATTTTTCTTTCTGTTCCTCCAGTTACTAAGATGTTTCAGTTCACTGGGTTGCTATCTATGTAACTATATATTCATTACATGATACTAGTGCATTACCACTAGTGGGTTTCCCCATTCGGAAATCTCCGGATCAAAGATTACGTACATCTCCCCGAAGCATATCGTAGTTAGTCACGTCCTTCATCAGCTTCTAATGCCAAGGCATCCACCATACGCCCTTACAAATTTAATCACCATAATTATTATCCTAATTTGATTGAGATTTTAAAAATCTTAATCGTCTTATCGCGACTACGATAAGACTACACATTATCAAGTTTTCAAAGAACTATTTTGAGAGAAAAAATTCTCTCAAAACCAAGCAAAATATACAAGTAGCTAGATACGATTTTTCTATTTCTCCATAGAAAGGAGGTGATCCATCCCCACGTTCTCGTAGGGATACCTTGTTACGACTTTACCCCAATCACTTGTCCTACCTTAAATGGCCCCCTCCCTAAAAGGGTTAGGCTACCACATTCGGGTATTACAAACTTTCATGGCATGACGGGCGGTGTGTACAACACCCGGGAACGTATTCACCCCAACATTCTGATTTGGGATTACTAGCGATTCTAGCTTCATGAAGTCGAGTTGCAGACTTCAATCCGAACTGAGACCGACTTTATAGATTTGCTCTACCTCACAGTTTTGCTTCTCATTGTATCGGCCATTATAGCACGCCTGTAGCCCTAGACGTAAGGGGCATGATGATTTGACGTCATCCCCACCTTCCTCCGGTTTGTCACCGGCAGTCTCCTTAGGGTTCTCAACTTAATGTTAGCAACTAAGGACAAGGGTTGCGCTCGTTAGCGGACTTAACCGAACATCTCACGACACGAGCTGACGACAACCATGCACCACCTGTCACCCGGGTAACCTCCACTATATTTCTATAGTTTTGCCGGGGATGTCAAGTCTAGGTAAGGTTCTTCGCGTATCTTCGAATTAAACAGCATGCTCCACCGCTTGTGCGGGTGCCCGTCAATTCCTTTGAGTTTCAGCCTTGCGACCGTACTACTCAGGCGGAGTACTTAATACGTTAGCTTCAGCACTGGGAAATCCCAACACTTAGTACTCATCGTTTACAGCGTGGACTACTAGGGTATCTAATCCTATTTGCTCCCCACGCTTTCGTGCCTCAGCGTCAGTAACGGCCCAGTAAACCGCCTTCGCCACTGGTGTTCCTTCTAATATCTACGCATTTCACCGCTACACTAGAAATTCCGTTTACCTCTACCGTACTCTAGTCTGCCAGTTTTTAAGACGAACTGGAGTTGAGCCCCAGGCTTTAATCTTAAACTTAACAAACCGCCTACACACGCTTTACGCCCAATAAATCCGGATAACGCTCGCCCCCTACGTATTACCGCGGCTGCTGGCACGTAGTTAGCCGGGGCTTTCTGGTATGGTACCATCACTCCAAGTTCATTTCCTAACCTGGTCGTTTTTTCCATACAACAGAGTTTTACAATCCAAAGGACTGTCATCACTCACGCGGCATTGCTCGTTCAGGGTTTCCCCCATTGACGAATATTCCTAACTGCTGTCTCCCGTAGGAGTCTGGGCCGTGTCTCAGTCCCAGTGTGGCCGATCAACCTCTCAGTTCGGCTACGCATCGTTACCTTGGTAGGCCATTACCCCACCAACTAGTTAATACGCCGCAGGCCCATCTAATCGCGAAGCTTTAAAGGCTCCTTTCAATATAAGATCGACTCTTATATCTTATTCGGTATTAGCAATCGTTTCCAACTGTTATCCCCAACGAAAAGGTAGGTCACCCACGTGTTACTCACCCGTCTGCCACTAGATGGGAATCCAGATTCAGTCTTGTGCAAGCACAGAACCTTCACTGGGCCATCTCGTTCGACTTGCATGTCTTAGGCATGCCGCCAGCGTTCATCCTGAGCCAGGATCAAACTCTCAAATAAAATAAATTTTAATCTTAATAAGTTATAATTTCCTAGCTACTCAAATTGACATTTTGCTTAGTTTTCAAAGAACTTTTTCTTTGCACCTTTTTGCAGTGCATTAATAATATAACAGATATCATCGACATTGTCAACCATTTTTTTATTTTTTTTTTACATTTTTTATTTTCATAAAAGAGCAAAATAAAAAACAATTTAACAATGCTTTAAATACTACATTATAATTATATGCACTATTTGTTAAAATGTTTCCATTTTTCAAAGACACAATTGTGATTGAGATCATTTCCTCATCACATGTAATGTATCATAACACTTTATTTTATTTTTGTAAAGTCTTTTTTTGATTTTTTTTATTATTTTTTTATGATACATTTATTTAGCAATACCCATTATCTGCATCGCTGTAATGTATAATAACACTTATTGGAATTTATGTAAAGACTTTTTTTGTAATTTTTTAAAAAAAATCAAAATAGTGCATACCTAATATATTATATGCACTAATAATTAGATAATTACATTTTTTATTTTATCATTGATAAATTAAGAAATGCAGCAAATACAAGCCATATAATATATGGAATAAGTAAATATGCCGACAATTTATTTTCTTTATAGAATCTATATATCATTATGCCAACAATTATAATAAGAAATAATATCCAAAAAAAGGCAAAAGTTTTAAGTCCTAAATTAAAGAAAATAATTGGCCACAACAAGTTAACTGCCAAATTAAGATAATAAATCTTAAGAAGTTCTTTATTGTAACTTACCAAATAACTAGATATTCCCATTAATACGTATAAAATACTCCAAACAACAGGAAATATCCATCCAGGTATCGGTCCTCCATAATTAGCGCTTTCTGAACTAGTTAATAAACCAACAATAATACCAAGTCCCAAAGGTAATGCTATATACATAGCTAATCTTTTAAAATCAATCTTTCTCATAATCATCACACTAAATAATATGAAAAAAAGATAATCATTATTCATGATTACCTTACAAATTAATAATTTTCAGCTTTAATTTCAAAATAAGATCTTGGATGATTGCATACAGGACACATATTAGGAGCTTCTTTTCCAATCACAATATGTCCACAATTTCTACATTTCCAAATTCTATCTCCATCTTTAGAAAACACCAAATCACCCTTAACATTATCTAAAAGTTTTCTATATCTTTCCTCATGCTCTTTCTCGATCTTACCTACTTCTTCAAATAAATAAGCAATTCTAGTAAATCCTTCTTCCCTAGCTGTCTCTGCAAATCCTTTATACATATCTGTCCATTCGTAATTTTCACCTTCAGCGGCTGCTAGTAAATTATCCATTGTATTAGGTATTTCTCCTCCATTTAACTCTTTAAACCACATTTTAGCGTGTTCTTTTTCGTTTTCAGCAGTTTCTAAAAAAATCGCAGCTATCTGTTCATAACCATCCTTTTTAGCCTTAGAAGCAAAATAAGTATACTTATTTCTAGCCTGAGATTCACCAGCAAAAGCTACCATTAAATTAGCTTCCGTTTTACTACCTTTTAATTCCATTTACATCATTCCTTCCTTACTAATTAAGTATAACATGTAACTAAAACAACGTCAATCAGTTTAAATTATAATTTCTCAATAACAGATTTCATAACAATAAAATTAACAGAAGCAGTAATAGGAGTTACCATTACCTTAGCAATTGCATTAGAATAATTAGTAATAACAGAATTATCAAAAGATAACAAAAAATCTTTTAATATAGGCAATAATCTAGAAACAAATAAAATCAATACTACCTGATAAAAAATATAGATAATATACTTAAATCTAATATCAATTTTTCCATTATTTATAAATATTTTTCTAGTAGAAAATATAAAGATAAAAGTTACTCCTATTAAAGAACTAATAATATTAATTAAAACTATATTTATATCAAATAAAAATATAAGTAAATTATATATGGAAAAATCAATTATCCACCCAAGCACTGATACCCCAAAAAATTTTAACATCTGATTAAACATTTTCATAAATACCTCTCATTCTCATATATCAAAATGATACCATAAATAACACATAGTTTCAATACTACAAATGAAATGAATAATCAAAAAGATGATATTTACTCATCAAATATATTAAATATAATATTAGATAAATATTCTCGTGAAGATTTTCTTACAATAATAAACATAAAAAGATATTACATGAAAAATAAATACAAAAGCATATAAAACAATGACATCATATTAGAAAAAAATTAGCTCATTTAAATGAATAGCATAATTAAAAATTAAACATTTTCAAATAAAAAAAAGAATGAAAAAG
>DFLL01000022.1:21509-25538 GCA_002375205.1 Caryophanales bacterium UBA3620 | reverse complement strand
TGTTCTTCATCTAAAGCGCCAGTAGCTTCTTTTCGATATCTCGCAATAAAAGGAATCGTACTACCTTCTTCCAGTAGTTTAAGTACTGCTTCAATCTGACTATTCTTAATATTTAAATTACTTGCTATTTCACTAATTATTTCATTATTCATCTTTTATCATTCTCCTTCATATTAGCATAATTAATAATATTTTTTCCATATTTGCTTTGTATCTTATCAATTAATTTTTGCACTTTTTCATTATCTTCATTATTTCTATTACCACTATCCATATCAAATATTGATAGTTGTCTTTTCTTCTCATTAGATAGACCACTTATAAATACACATATACTCCTTACCCCATCATCATGATTCCATAGTTTATCAAATATCTTATAGGCATATTCATATATTTCTTCATCAGTAGAGATACTAATATCAAGTTTTTCTTGTTTACTAATCTTTTCAAAATAACTATATTTAAGCCAAATACCAATCGTATCAGCATACATCTCATTGTATCTTAATTGTCTACCTACCCTTTTAGATAAATTCATAATAACTTCTCTTAACATTTTATCATCACTATAGTTATAAGGAAGTACTGTTGATGAAGAAATACTCTTCGCCGCTTCTCTTTCATAATGCACTGGACTATCATCGATACCATTAGCAAACTCATGCATCATCTTACCCATCTTTTTAAATCTCTTAATAAGTTCTTCTTCCGGATAAATAGCAAGATCACCGATCGTATTAATATTTATCTCTCTTAGTTTCTTACTACTAGACTTACCTATCATAAATAAATCTTCAATAGGTAATGGATGCATTTTACTTACTACTTCATTACTAAATAGTGTATGTACTTTATTAGGTTTTTCAAAATCACTAGCCATTTTAGCAAGTAACTTATTATTACCAATACCAACATTAACTGTAAAGCCAAACTTCTTATATATATCATTCTTAATCTTATAAGCAATCTTTATAGGATCACCAAAAAGTTTTACACTACCAGTATAATCAAGAAAACATTCATCAATCGAATATCTTTCAATAACATCTGTATAAGTACATAAATATTCATACATCTTATCTGAAAAATATTTATATACTCTAAAATTAGGAGCATATACTTCTAAATAAGGACACTTTCTTCTCGCCGACCCAATTGTCTCAGCAGTTACTACTCCCTTTTTCTTACAAGGATTACTTTTAGCAAGAACAATACCTCTTCTTTGTGATTCATCTCCACCAATAACAGCATATCTTTCTCTAATATCAGTCTTATGACCATTTTTTAATAACCATATAGCAGTCCAACTAAGATAAGCATTATTAACATCTACATGTAGTATAATCCTTTCCATATCTATACCTCTATATAATAGTCTGTCTTATATATTTTATCATTAATCTTATAATATATAGTATATTTACCATTTAATCCTTGTAAATTAATATACTTAGTATCTACTACTTCATATACTTTTTTATCTAAAAACTTATCTAAAATAACATAAATTACATCATCACCATCATTACTAAGGGATATTCTATTACTATCTATACTAATAGTAATATTATTATCTTTATATTTAGAATATTTAAGTAAAACACTACTTATATTACTAGTTTCAGTTTTAGATAATTTACCAAATCTAACTGGTTTACTAATATTATAATTACTAACATTATTATATAAATCAAAAATATTATTACTAAATATACTATCATCTACTTCATCTAGTTTCTTAATAATATTACCAGTCTGCATATCCATTACTAAATACTTATCACTTTTAACAAGAACATTATCATCATATGTACTATTTAATCCATAATAATTATCTTTTAGTAGATACTCTCCATATATCTTACCAAGTAAATTCATTCTATAAAAACTAATTGTACTGTCTTCTTTCTCAGTATAATAATTACTACCAATAATAATATTGGAGTCATCTAGTTCTGTAATATTACCATAATAATGTTCATTTAAATACCATCTAATATCCCCATAACTATCTATTGCATAAGGATAATTTACATTGTAAAAACTATAGTTATCATAAACCATATTCTCACTTAATGTAAAATCATTAGGTAATGCATCTGTTTTAATATTAATAACCTTCTCACTACCTTCGCACCTAACAATAACTTTATTATCATAATCAGGATATAAACCATATATCGGAATTAAATGATATTTATCCTTAGCAAAACTATAATTAATATCATTATCATATTTACCCTTAATAGTAATAGATACTTTACTATAATCATTTGATGTAAACATTACTAAAGCCGTAAGTGGACTATTACCATATGGATTTACAATAATATTAGGATTATTTATATCATAACCATATACATTAAAATAAACTTCTTTATTACTTTGTACAATAAGAATATCCTTATCTACTTTAACAGGAGTACCTCCCATAACAATAAAAGATCCTATTATTGTAATCGATACTATAAATATAATAAAAATACCAATAAATATATACCTTTTCTTCATATAATCACATAATTTATTGTACCAAAAAAAAGGTCTAAAATAAAGCCTTTTATATGTTTTTTTATTATATTATTTCCGCCTTTGGCGTCTTAAATTAACTTTGTTAATTTAAATGCTTATAATAGAATATTCATTTATAAATATCAACTTTAATATACTAATAAAAAGGAGGTCTCCATGAAATTAAATTTAAAAAATACCAGATTAATAGCAGTATTTGGAATATTTCTAATATCATTTATATCTCATTTTGTATATACAGTATTTCCTAGTTTCATTACGTCTATTTTCTTTCCAGTAAATGAAAGTATCTGGGAACATATGAAAATACTCTTCACTTCATCATTACTATATGGAATAATTGATTACATAATATTAAAAAAGAATAAAATTAATTATAATAATTATCCTTTTCAATTATGGTTTACATCAATTGTAATAATACCATTATATTTAGTTATTTATATACCACTATATAAACTTATTGGTGAAAATCTAATCATATCCATAATACTCTTGTTTATAATCTATATCATCAAAGAAATAATAAGTTATAATATCTTAAAAGCACCACATGTCAAAATTGTAAATAAATTAATAATACCAGTAATAATAATAATATATATATTATTTACATATTTAACATATAGTCCACCACATAATTATATCTTTTATGATACTCTTACTAAAACATATGGAATAGAAAAAAAATAGGATAAACCTATATATCAATTTTTTTCTTTAATAATGTATAATGTTTTTCATCAGAATCAAATTTTTTAGGTGAATCCAATTGATATGAAATGTTTATAAAAAAGTTATACACAGCTTCAATATATTGTTTTAAATAGCCATTACTATCAAGAGTTCTATAAAAAGAAACTACTTGTTCTTGATCAACTATATTATTTAAAGGTGTAATAAGTTTTATTCTATTAAATAAAACTTTTTCATCATATTTTTCAACGTTCTTTTCTACTGTTAAATATTTTTCTTCTCCATTACGAAACATATGTGAAGTATCAAACTTAAAATCAGTAATAAACTCCTTAGCTTTGCTTCTAAATAATTTCTTATTTATTGAAATAATTATTTTTTGATAATCTTCAGGAATATTAAATTTAGAGAAAGTATCTGAAGCAGATATTCTATCAGAAATAGAATAACTCTCAAACCAACCACCAAAAATTAAATCCCTATAAAATATATACAAGTCTCTACTAATATCATCAGCAGGCACCATTATATAATTTGTATTTGCATTTTCCATTATATCCTCCTTTTTCAGCAAATATAATAACACACACCATGCAAAAAGTAAATAGTTAATTATTAATCGCGATTTACTTACTAAAGACAAATTATTGACAGACAAAAAAATATAGATTCAAAATGAACCTATATTTTTAAATACTTTCTAACTGCTTGATAACTACCTATCATACCTACTACTATACCAATAATAAGAAGTACTATTGATGTTTCATAAACAAATGGCATAGGTTCTACTAAACT
>DFLL01000022.1:9428-21399 GCA_002375205.1 Caryophanales bacterium UBA3620 | reverse complement strand
AGTAATAAGTATTGGAACAATAGAACCAAATATACCAATAAATAATCCTTCTATTATAAATGGAATTTTAATTGATATATTAGAAGCTCCAACTAGTCGCATAATTTCTATTTCCCTTTTTCTAGAATATATAGCAAGTTTAATTGTATTAGCAATTAAGAATGCTGTTACTAATACAAGGGCAAGAACTGCTACTATGCATACCTTTCTAACGACATTAAATACCACTACTAACTGATGAACAATATCTTCACCATAATTAATATTATTAACTTTATCTTTTGTAAAAGATAAACTTTTTACATCTTTAACAGTATTATCTATTTTTTCAATATCTTTAACTTTAAACATATAACTATCAAGTAAAGGATTAGTTTCCTCTGTCCAAGAATCAACTGTATTAGCAAATATATCGCTTCCGTCTTTCAATTCTTCAGCGGACTCCTCTTTACTCTTAAATTCAATACTACTATTTTCAATATTTTCTATACTTTCTAATTCCTTTTTTATTATTTCTTCATCAACACTCGTCGTATCACTCTTTAAAAACATAACAACCGTAACATCTTTTCTAATTGAATCAGAAAAATGTTCTACATTATAAGAAAGAATTAAAGATACAGCCACTACTATTAAAGTAATAGTAATACATGAAATAGAAGCAAGAGATAAAGAAAAATTTCTAAATACTCCATGAAGAGCATCTCTAAAATATCTTTTAATGGCCCTAAGCGGTTTCATGAATATAACTTCCCTTCTCGATATCTTTTATTATTTTACCATGATCTAATAGGATTACTCTTTTTTGCATTGCATTAACTATATCTCTATCATGAGTAGCCATAACAATAGTAGTCCCCATAGCATTTATATTATCAAGAACCTTCATAATTTCCATTGAAGTATCAGGATCCAAATTTCCCGTAGGCTCATCACATATAAGTAGTTTAGGCCTATTTACAATTGCTCTAGCTATAGCTACTCTTTGCTGTTCTCCTCCCGATATTTGATCAGGATATTTTCTAACGACATTTTTAAGTCCAACCAAATCTAATACTTCAATTACTCTCTTATGTATTTCTCTCTTATCATAACCTAAAGCTTCCATTGCAAAAGCAACATTTTCATATACCGTAAGTCTAGGAAGCAATTTAAAGTCTTGGAATACTACTCCCAATTTTCTTCTTAAAGCATATACTTTTCTATTACGAAGTTTTGCTACATTAATACCTCCAATTATAATCGAACCCCTATCAGGTTTTTCTTCTCTATATAACATTTTAATAAGTGTTGATTTACCACTACCAGAAGCACCTATAACAAAGACAAATTCCCCTTTTTTAATACTAAGATTAGCATCATAAAGAGCAACAGTACCAGTCTTATAAGTCTTCTGAACATCACTAATTCTAATTAACTCCATACTACTCCTTTCATACTCAAAAATAATTATAACATTATTTACATTTTTTTTAAAGTCTATACAAATATTTAACAATATTTTCTATTTAGACACATAATAACTATCAGTAATTAAAAAGAATGCTTTATTATCAATTTCCATAATAATTTCTTTAACTATATTATATTCATTCGTAGGCATTACGCATAAAAGCATTTTCTTCTTTCTATCTGAATATCCCCCTTTAGCATTAACTACTGTAACAGTACGATTCAAATTATTAACTATATAATCTTTAATTAAATTAGGTTTACTAGTAACAATATAAAAGGCCTTATTTCTAGATATACCTATCATAATTCTATCTCCTACATAAGAAGATACATATAAACCAATAAAAGCATATATACACTTATCAAGGCCAAATATAAATAAACTAGCTATAATAATAGTCATATTACATATCAAATTAGCCTTACCAATAGAAATTCTAAATCTTTTATTAAAAAGATCATATAATGTATAAAAGCCTCCTAAACTATAACCAGACTTTTTAACAAGTCCAAATCCAATACCAGAAAAAACACCACCTACTAATATAAGTAAAAATAACGAAGTATTATTAAAATATACATAATTAGTAAGTATACTAGAAGCCTTTATAAATATTGGATACAAAATAGTACCTAATATATTTCTTGAACCATGTTCTATTCCAAATACCCCAAAATCAAGAACCAATAGTATTGCTGATAAAGCAAAAATAATTAAAGATAAATCAATATTAATAAATTTATTAAGTAGTATTGCAAGTCCTGTACTACCTGTAGTAACAATATTATTAGGATTAAAAAATACACTGACAGATATAGAACTAAAAATCATACCAAAAACAAACATGCAAAAATTTTTCCAATAGTTTTTTTCTCTAATCTTATTTTTAATTCTTTCAATTTCTAATACCACAAATCTCCCTCCTTATTACTAACTTCATATGAATCACATACAAGGAAGAAAATATTTTTATCTATTTCCCTCAAACCATCTTTTACCACAAAATAACTTCTTGTCGGAACAACTGCTAAAAGAAGAGTCTGATTCTTTTCCGAATACCCTCCCTCAGCATCAATAACCGTAGTTCCAACACCATCTATCGATAAAAGATACTCTTTAACTTCAAATTCTAATTCTTTATTTACTACTATATAAAAGGCTTTACATCTAGATATACCAAGTAAAACTTTATCTGTAAACATTGATATTAGATAAGATACTAATATACCATATAGAACAGTACTCCATGAGAAGGCAATCTTACCAAATGCAATAATTATAGAGTTAACAATAAGACCAGCAGTACCCATTGATAACTTTAAATATTTACAAATAATTTCAATAATAACATCCGTACCACCAGTAGAAAAATTACTCTTATAAATAAGACCATATCCTACTCCTGCAAATACTCCTCCAAGTAGAGCAATAACAACCATTTCTGTATTACCTAAATCTATTTTATCAGTAATAAACTTTGTAATTTCAATAAATACAGGATATATTAAAGCACCAACTAATTGATTCTTTGCACTATCAAAGCCAAGTATAAAGAGAGCAATAATTAAAAGAATAATATTAGCAGTCATAATAAATACAGCTGGATTAATACCATATTTATCAATTACAATAGAAAGTCCACTTATACCAAAGCATACAATATTATATCTTAAAAAGAACAAATTAAAAGCAAAAGCTACAATTAAACATCCAAGTATAAGCATAAAATATCTCTTACCCAGATTTTTCTTTTTAACTGTTTCAATAATACTATCTACTTTTTTCTTTCTAAAATATTCTAGTAATCCCATAACTACCTCTCCCTTTTATTCTTAACTTTTAAGTCCTACTTCAATCATATCCTCTATATTACCATCTAATATATCATTAACATTACTAGATTCATAACCCGAATCATTATCTTTTACTAAAGTATAAGGGCACATTACATAACTTCTTTTAGCAGAACCCCATCCATTACTTAATTGTTCTCCTCTAATTCCATTTAATTTTTCATTCTGTTTTTCTCTTTCTAATAAATAAAGTTTACTCTTTAATACTTCTAAAGCCTTTTCTTTATTTCTAATTTGACTTCTTTCATTCTGACAAGTAACGACAATACCCGTAGGAATATGTGTAATTCTAACAGCACTATCCGTCGTATTTACACCCTGTCCTCCAGGACCACTACTACGATAAATATCTACTCTTATATCAGATTCATTAACTTCTATATCAATATTATTATCAATCTCTGGCATAACATCAACAGAAGCAAAAGAAGTATGTCTTCTATTGCCAGCATCAAATGGACTTATTCTAACAAGTCTATGTACTCCTTTTTCTCTTTTTAAATAACCATATGCATTAGTACCATTAATTTGGAACATAACAGACTTAATACCCGCTTCTTCTCCTTCTTGTTTATCAAGTTCTACAAGTGTATATCCAACATTACTAGCATATCTTGTATACATTCTATATAACATACTTACCCAATCACAAGACTCTGTACCACCTGCTCCAGCATGTATTTCAAATATAGCATTACAATTATCATACTCTCCACTTAAATAAGTCTCAAGTTCTAATTTATCTAATTTATCACAAATATTAGGTATTTCTTCTTCAGCCATATTAAGAATATCAACATCTTCTTCCATTTCAACAACATCTAAATTACCCCTAATACTATTAGATAATTCATTCATATTGCTAACAATATTCTTAATACTTTTAAGTTCTCCTACCAATCTATTAGCGGTCTCACTATCATTCCAAAAATTACTATCAAGCATTAAATTATTAATTTCTTCTTCTCTTTTAATCTTATTATCTAAGTCAAAGAGACCTCCTTAAATCATTTAATCTATTATTTAAATCATTATATTCTTTTCTAAGTTCATAAAGTTCCATAGCCTTTACCTCCACCTTAATTATATAGTATAATTAAAAAAAAATAAAGTCATATCTAAAAGATTGACATAAAAATAACAAAATGATAATATTATCTTATAAGATGAAAGGATGATATAATGAAAAATAAAAAAATAATATTAATTATCTTACCCATAATCATACTACTTGTAATAGGAGTACTTCTCCTATCAAAAAAGCAAAATAATTGGATAGATATTATACTAAAAGAAGACTATGAAATATACACATTAAAATGTGATGGAACAACCAATATATTAAATAACGATGTACTAAAAGAAATAAAGAAAAAATGGATTAAACTATCTGATAATGGTCCATTTCTAGGTGATTTAAATACTTGTTATAAAAAAATAATTATCAATTACAATAATGATATCGTAGATATTGAAATAATTAATAATAACTCATTAATATTAAAAGAAAGTAATACTTCTGATTACTATACTTACTATACAAATGCTGATAGTTTAATATCATATTTAAATAACTATTTTAATTAATATATAATTACTAAAAGAGACATTAAATTGTCTCTTTTAACTTTACATATTTTCTTTATACATATTAAGAATATTCTTAAATTCATCTAAGGCAGAGTCTACTACTTTTTTATCAGTAAGATCAACACCTGCTACCTTAAGAGATTCTAAAGGAGATAATCTTCCTCCACATTTTAAAAATTCAATATAAGAATCTACTGCTCCATCTTTACCATTTAATATATTCTTTACAATATAAGTTGCAGCACTAAGTCCAGTAGCATATTTATATACATAGAAATCATAATAGAAGTGTGGAATTCTTTCCCATTCATATCTAATTTCATCATCTACTATTACAGAATCTCCAAAGTAAAACTTATTTAAATCATAATACATATTAGATAGTTTTTCACTAGTTAAAGCTTCCTCATTATCTATCATATTAGATATTTTCTTTTCAAATTCCGCAAACATTGTCTGTCTAAATATTGTAGCTCTATATAATTCCATTAAGTTATTAAGTATCGATAACTTTTCTTCTTTACTACTACTATGCTTAATCATATAATGACTAAGTAATAACTCATTAACAGTAGAAGCTACTTCTGCTACAAAGATACGATATTCACTATTTTGATAATCATTGTAAGTTCTAGAATAATAACTATGCATCGAATGACCCATCTCATGAATTAAAGTTGACATGTCATTATATTTATCTTGATAATTTAAAAGTATATAAGGATAAGTATCATAACTACCACCAGAGTAGCCACCAGTTCTTTTAGCTTTAGTAGGATATACATCTATCCATCTACTGTCTAATGCTTCTTTAACTTTATTAATATATTCTTCTCCAAATACTTCAAGTACTTTAAGTATTGTTTTCTTACCTTCTTCATAATCATATTTTTTATCATAATCTTTTTGCATAGGAACATATATATCATATAAATGAAGTTCATCTAATTCCATAATATTTTTCTTTAACTTATAATAATCATAAATATAATCAATATGATTATGTACACTATCAATTAAATTATTATAAACGTCTATACTAACATCATCTCTAAATAAACTCATCTCTATAGCACTATTATATTTTTCTATCTTAGCAAGCGTCGATAACTCTTTCATATTCGTAGATATTAAAGAAGCAAAAGTATTAGCATATTTCTTATATTCTTTATATAAAGATTTAAAAGCATTCTCTCTAACTTTTCTATCTTTACTCTCAATATAAAGTGAATAAGTACTATTATTAAGTTCTACTTCTTTACCATCTTCATCTATAATATTATCAAAAGTCATATCACAATCTTTAAAAAGTTCATATGTATCATAAGAGTTACCCACTATCTTACCAATACTCGATAGTAGTTTTTCTTCTTCATCACTTAAAGTATGATCTTTATACCTATATATTTCATTAATAGAGACTTCATATTCTTTTAATTCAGATACTTCTTCCATATACTTATCAATAGTTTCTCTATCTAATTTTAAAATACTAGGTACAATAAAATAACTATTCTTAGAGTATTCACTTCTTAAATTAGATACTCTTTCACTAAGTTCTTGCATTTCATTATTCGAAGTATCTAAGTCAAAAGATAAACTAGTATATACTGATAACTTATCAATTAATCTTTCTATCTCAAAAGATAGCTTAATAGTATTATAAAAATTATTACTATTATCAGTCATCTTTTTTTCATACTGAAATAATTCTTTTATCTTACTCTTAACTAATTCATAGTCCTTATTAAAGTCTGAAATACTACTATAAATCTTTTCTAAATCCCAAGTATACTTAATATCAATATCTTTTCTGTCTTTCATAGTTTTTCCTTTCTATACATTAAATCTAAAATGGCAAATATCTCCATCTTGCATAATATATTCTTTACCTTCAATTCTAAACTTGCCATTTTCTCTAACCTTAAGTTCACTACCAGCAGCAATTAAGTCATCATAAGACATAACTTCGGCTTTAATAAAACCTCTTTCAAAATCACTATGAATAATGCCCGCACATTCAGGAGCTTTCATTCCTTTTCTAAAAGTCCATGCTCTAACTTCATCTGTACCTACTGTAAAGAATGTAGCAAGTCCTAGTAGTTTATATGTTTTGTGAATAAGAGAATCTAAACCACTTTCATTAATACCAAGTTCTTTTAAGAATTCATTCTTTTCATCATCATTAAGTTCTGATAATTCACTTTCTAACTTAGCACAAATAATAACTGTTTCAGATTCTTCTTTTTGTGCATATTCTATAACTTTCTTAGTATATTCATTACCAGTAGTAACTTCATCTTCTCCAACATTTAAAGCATATATAATAGGCTTTAAAGTAATTAAATTAAATGAACTAATAATCTTTTTTTCTTCATCATCTAGTCCTAATTTTCTTACCGGAATATTTTCTTCAAGAGCTTTCTTAATTCTTTCTAATAGTTCTATTTCTTTAATATCATCCTTATTCTTCGTAGTCATAGCTTTTTTACCAATTTTATTTATTCTTGAATCAACAATCTCTAAATCCGAAAGAACTAATTCTACATTGATTACTTCAATATCTCTTATCGGATCAACATTACCATCTACATGAATAATATTTTCATCTTCAAAGCATCTTACTACTTCTACTACTGCATCTACTTCTCTAATATGGGATAAAAACTTATTGCCTAGTCCTTCACCATTACTAGCTCCTTTTACTAAACCAGCAATATCTGTAAATTCATAAGTAGTAGGAATTGTTCTTTCAGGAGTATACATATTTTCTAATACTTCTACTCTTTTATCAGGAACAGTAACTACTCCAACATTAGGATCAATAGTAGCAAATGGATAGTTAGCAGCTAATATATTTTTCTTTGTAATAGCATTAAATAAAGTAGACTTACCTACATTAGGTAGTCCTACAATACCTGCAGTTAAACTCATAACATCACTTCTTTCTTACTACCATATTATACCATTAAATATCTATATTTCAAACATAAATAATATAGTTTATTTCTACATTTTTATCATTAACCGCTTACGCTAACGGATTAACAAGTTAATCCGCGGAAATCTTCTAATAGAAATATCCATTAATTAGATTTAATCCAAAAGAAAAAGAAGATAACAAAGTTCAAATCATCTTCCCTTATTTTTCTTCATTTGCTCAGAAACTTGATTAAAAATTTCAGAATAAACTTTTTTTGTATCTCTATATTCCTCATAAACAGGACCAAAAAATTCATAGTTTCCATCTAGAGTATACCTTGAATTAATAAGAGCATACTCATCACTCAAATTATCAATTCTCTTTATTAAGAATAATTCCTTGGTGGCATATAAAACTATATATTTAGTTCTATTATCTTTTGTTTGACGAAAAGAATTATCATCCAAACCCGCATAATCTTTTATAGGCTTATTTCTTTTAAACTCTCGGCCAACAAACTTTGCAATCTTTAAAAAATCAGATAATCTTATAAAATTTTTGTTAAGTTCATTTAAACTAGAATATGATCTTTTTAAATACGGGACTTCACAATTAACCATCTCAAACGTTTCTCCGTCAGTAAACACTTTCCAAAAAGAATGAGTTCCCGAATAATCCAATTGACCTGCTATATCACGAATTAATTTAAATCTTTCCAAATGATCAAAAAGTCCAAAATCAGGATTTTCTTTAGATGTCTCAAACTCAAGTTCATTAATTTGATCATCAAGACTACTATCAGGATTAAATATTTCAGGACCCCTTTTTAAATAAACATCTCCACAAATAATATTATTATTTTCCATTTTTACCTCCTATAACATAACTCTAGTATCTATACCAATTGGTATACCAATAATATAAAATGCAAGCATAATAATAAACCAAACAATTGTAAATGCAATTGTATATGGTACCATCAAACTCATTGCATCAGTAATCGTAATAACATCATTCTTTCTTTTATTATAAATATGTAAAAATCCTATTAAAATTACAAAATAACTAAATAAAGGTGTAAGTCCTTTCATACTACTATCAGCAGCCCTAAATACAGCCCCAGCAAATTCCGGAGACATACTAGCTTGCATGAACATTGGAACAATCGTAGGACTTAGCATTGCCCATTTAGTCGAAGCCATTGGTACAAAAAATGAACATACAGCCACAACTAAGAAAGTAATAATAACAAGAGATAGTCCTGATAATTCAAGCCCATTAAGTAGCTCTGATAAAGATGCTACAATAAATAAACCAATATTAGTCTCTTTAAATATAAGTACAAACTGTGAAGCAAAGAATATAAGTACCAATATAGAAGCAACATCTTTTAAGTAATAACTCATTCCATCAACTAAGTCTCTATTATCATCAATTGATTTAGTTCTAATACCATATATAAGTGAACTAAATATAAGTAAAAAGGAAAATATAACAACAGAGCCTTTATAAAAATATGAACCTTCTCCAAATAACATATCAACATATCTACTTTGTTTTAAATCAAGCAATAATCCTGAGAAAGGAAGACCTTTAATTATACAATATCCAAGTATTAAAATTACAACAAAAGTAGCAAGTAAAGAAATAATAAGTCCTTTTCTTTCTTTTTTAGATACTTCCCCTTCTTGAGAAGGTTCTTCAGCATCAAAAGAATATTTACCAAGTTTTGGAATAATAAATCTCTCAGTAATCATCATTCCCACATAAGAAAGAAGTATAGTACTAATAACAGTAAAAATAATATTACCATATATATTAATTTTATATGAAGAATCGAGTACCATAGCAGCCTTATTAGAATAAGCTAGTAATATACTATCTAATCTATTAATAATAAAATTAGCCCCATATCCAAAGGTAATTCCACTATAAGCTGCACAAATACCTGCCGATGGATGTCTACCTAAATTCATAAACATAATCGCCGCAAGTGGTATTAGTATTACATAACCAACTTCATAAAACATTGAAAAAATAATGCCAAGAAGGACAATTACAAAAGTAATAAATCTTCTAGGAACTTTTTCTCCAATTACTTTAAATAAAGAATTTAAATATCCTGATTTATATCCAACACCTACTCCAAGTAATCCTATAATTAAATTACCAAGAGGAGCAAAGGAAATGAAATTATCAAGCATACTACTTATTAAATATTGTAATCCCGTTCTATTAAATAAATTATTAATAGTAACAACCTGACTAGTTAAATCACCAGTAGATTCATTGACAACAAAATAACTAGCTTCTAAATTAAGTAAATTACCAATAACACTAAATATCATTACAGCCAAAGTTAGAATTAGAAAAACTAATGCTGGGTGTAATCTAATTTTTTTCTTCTTCATTTCTCATCACCTTCTTAATCTTTTTATTAAAATCAATTCTAGGAAGCATAACAACATGTTCACATTTAGTACACTTAATTTTAATATCTGCACCTAATCTAATAATTTTAAATCTATTATTACCACAAGGATGAACCTTTTTCATAATAACTATATCATTTAAACTATATTCCATATTACATCACAATTACATTATAACATTAAAATTAGTTTAAGTAAATTCTTTTTATTCGGTTGCAGAAATATATACAATTTGATATAATAAATAGAGATAGAAGGGATGATGAAGTTGAGAAAAAATGGAAGGAAAAAGAAAAAATTAAGTGTACAAAAAATATTTAATTTAGTTAGTTTTATATTTATAATGTCTTGTATCTTATTTTATGGAACAAGGTTTATTAAACTATACAAACAAAATAATACAGTAAATAAGATAACCTTTATAGGAGACACAATCAAAAATAATAACAAATTAAAACTTGTAAATGGAGATTATTACTTTTACGGTAAAGATGTAAATAATTATGTATCGTATTCAAATTTATTATGGAGAATAATCAAAGTAACAGATGAAAACACTGTCACATTAGTGCTAGATAACAGTATAACATCTCTAGCCAAAGGAACAAAAAAAACTTTTGAAGAAACTAACATAAATAAATGGTTAAATACTTCTGGTAAAGATAATACAGGCATTCTTGAAAAAGCATTAAACAATGTACAAAAATATTTAACAGAAACAAATACATGTACAGATAATATAACAGATGCAAAAAAAATAACTTGTCAAAAAACCACTACCGATACATATATTACAATACCATCATTAAATGACTATGTTAATACAGGAAGCACAGAAAGTTTTCTAAACAATGAAGAATATTATTATTTAATAAATAATGAAAAAGAAAATACATCATGGTGTGTAGATAAAGATGGAAAAATAAGTACATCTGATGGGACAGATATTTTAGGAATTAAACCAATAATAACAATCAAAAATAATATTCAAGTAACAGGTGGTAATGGAAATAAGGAGAATCCCTATATTTTTGAAGAATCAACTGGATTAACAGGAGGATATGTTAAATTAGGCAATGATATCTGGAGAATATATAAAGAAGAAAATGACTTAGTAAAATTATCACTTGATAATTATTTAATAATAGATAATGAAGAAACAAAAAATAAATATTCTAATAGTAATTATAATTATAATGATAAAGTATCTGATAGTTTAGCATATTTTTTAAATAAAACATATCTAAATAAATTAAAATATAAAAATATTATTGAAGAAGCAGAATATTCTAATGGAATATACAATAATACAAATGATTATAATTATATAGAAACGCTAAATACAAAAATAAAAACAAAAGTTGCTGTTCCAAGTATAGGTGATATAATATTAAACAATACAAATTCAAATTATTTTTTATCAACAGGAGTAGCAAAAGATAACAATATGATATATACAATGCAAAATGATTTCAAACTATATACTAAAATATCCACAACAAACCTAAAAATAGTCCCAGTAATAGCAATTAAAAAGGATTTACTAACCGGTATAGGAACAATTTCTTCTCCTTACGAGGTTAATTATGAACAATAGAAATGCAAATGCAAAAGCAAATGCAAAAACAAAAACAAATGCAAATACAAATGCAAAAACAAAAACAAATGCAAATACAAAAACAAAAACAAATGCAAAAACAAATGCAAATACAAAAAC
>DFLL01000022.1:0-9356 GCA_002375205.1 Caryophanales bacterium UBA3620 | reverse complement strand
CAAAAACAAAAACAAATGCAAAAACAAATGCAAAACTATATAAAACAACTATATTGTTTATTATATTCGATTTATTTGCAATTGCAGGTTTTATAATAATGTATGGTCCGTGGTCATATATAAGAAATCTATATATAACAACAGCAATGCAAACAATGAAACACCAATATTTAGCCAAAGTTTTTTATAACGATAAATCAATAGAAAAAATAATGGATAGCAACTACTTTGTCAAAATAGAAGAAGATGTTAATATTGATGCAATCAATATTAATACAAAAGCAAAAGAAAAATATAAGGATAAATATGAAGAAGAACTTCTAACAAGAGAATATCCCGAAGATTTATATAAAATAATAAATCTAAAAGTAGGTAGTTCAAATGGATATTTAGTAGCAATATATGCTCCAGAAAAAGTTAAACTAATAGCTTTAAAAAAATTCAATAGTGTTGGTCATGGAGAAAAAGTAGTAACAATGTGTAATAGATACAATGGTGTAGTATGCATCAATGGTGGCGGTTTTGAAGATCAAGGATATGGTTCAGATATTCCAATTGGAACAGTAATCCAAAATGGAGAGATAACTTGGGGAAAAGAAAATGCTGATACGAGCCGAGATGACATCATAGGAGTGACCAAAGATGGAAAATTAAAACTAATGGCAAATGCTACTGCTAACGAAGCATTGAAAGCAGGTATAAATGATGCCATGGTATTTGGACCATTTCTAATTGTGAACGGAAAACCATTAAATATAGTAGGAGATCCTTGGGGAAAAGCTCCAAGAGTAGCCATTGCTCAAAGAAAAGATGGAGTAATGATGTTTTTAGTAGTAGATGGAGAAAATTACATAAACGGTGCATCCCTTCAAGACATGATAGATATACTACAAAGATATGGCGCATACAATGCCGCTAATTTAGACGGAGGGCAATCTGCATCACTTACTGTAAAAGGAAAATTATATAATGTTCCACCACCAGAAGCAAAAAAATATGGTGGAAGGTATGTTGTAACCGGATGGGGATTAATACCATAGAGCTGAATACAAAGCTCTTTTTTTTATAGACAAAAAATAATATAACTGATATAATTCTAATATAGGAAGTGATGATATTGTCAAAAAAAAGAAAGAGAAAAAGAAAATTTACATTTAAACTTATTATTATAATACTAATATTAATTATTTTATTCTTAGCAGGATATAAATTCTTCATTAAATACAATAATAATCCTACAATGCCAAAAGTAATTGAAAAGGAAAAGACTAAAAATGAGCACTATGAAGCAACATTAATTGCTGTCGGAGATAATCTAATACACTCAACAGTTTATAAAGAAGCAAATCTGCTAGCAGGAGGTGATGGCTATAATTTTAAACCAATGATAACAAGTATCAAAGAAATAGTGTCAAAATATGACCTAGCATACTATAATCAAGAAACCATACTAGGTGGATCAGAACTAGGACTTAATGATTATCCTACTTTTAATTCGCCGTATGAAGCAGGAGATGCCATGATAGATGCAGGATTTAACTTAGTAAGTTTAGCTACCAATCACACTATGGACAGTGGTTCAAAAGCTGTAGAAAATTCATGCAAATTTTGGAATTCTAAAGAAAATGTACTGTCTACAGGATCATTTTGTTCAGAAGAAGACAGAAATAAAATAGATATAAGAGAAATCAATAATATTAAATACACTATGCTAAATTATACATATGGTACAAATGGAATGCCAACCATTAAAGATTACTATGTAAACGTATGGCCAACAGATACAGATAAAATAAATAATCCAGATTCTGACACAAAATATCAAGAATATAAAGAAATAGTAAAACAAGATATTGAAAGAGTAAAAAATAAAGTAGACTTTTTAATTGTGGCTATGCACTGGGGAGTAGAATATACTCATACACCAACAGCATATGAAAAAGATATGGCCGAATATTTATCCTCACTAGGAGTCAATCTAATAATAGGAACTCACCCTCATGTAATTCAACCAGTAGCATGGATAAATGATACATTAGTAATATATTCCTTAGGTAATTTTTTATCAGCACAATATCAAAATAAAGGTACCTGTTCAAACTATAAATGCACTACCGGATTAATGACAAACTTAACAATAGAAAAAGATATTAAAGATGAAAAAAAATCTATTAAAATTACAAATATCGAAAATGAACTAATATATAATTACTATAATACAAGCACATGGAAAGACTATCATGTTATTCCATTTAGTAATGAATTAATAAAATCATATTTACCAAATTATAAAACTGTTTATGAAACATACAAAAAAGTAGTACAATCTATAGACAGTAATATGTATGTAAAACCATGTATTGACTAAAAATATCACCAATTAACTAGTGATATTTTCTTTTATACTATCAATAACAACATCATTATCCTTATTCATAATAGCATCAATAATCTTATTTTCCACTTTACTACCAATAATTTTATCTAATCTTCTAGCACCAAACTCATTATATTTACTTTCACTTACTATATCATTAATTAAATTATCTGTAAAACTTATATTAATACTTTTATATTTATTATTAATATCATCTAATTTAATATTAATAATATCTCTAATATTATCTTCACTTAATCTATTAAAAGCAATTACATTGTCAATCCTATTAATAAAAGATACGCTAAAATAATTTTTAAGTGTTGATAGAGTACTTTCATTTATTTTATTAAAACCAATACTATTCTTTTCAAACCCAATATTACTAGTCATAATTATAACAGAATTATTAAATCTAACATCTATACCTTTAGAATTTTTAATTTTACCATCCTCGAGTATTTGATAAAATAAATTAATTACACTAGGATGAGCTTTATCTATTTCATCAAGAAGAATTACACTATTAGGCTTATTTCTAACTTCTTCGAGTATATTTTTATTATCATCATACCCTACATATCCAGGAGATGACCCTAGTATCTTATTAACTGAAGTACTATCACCAAACTCACTCATATCAAGTCTAATAAAATTAGATTCACCAACAATATTATTGGCGTACCATTTAGCAAGGGCACTTTTGCCTACTCCAGTAGGACCTACGAATAAAGAAGAATATACCCTATCATTATATCCAAACTTAATTCTTTTAGTCATTTCAATCAAACTATCAATAGCCTTATCTTGACCTATAATCTTTCTTTTAAGATTATTTTTAATATTATTAATACTCCTACTTGAATCTTCCATAACTTCATATATCGGAGTGTTAGTCCTACTATTAATAACAAAAGCAACATCCTCTATTGTAATCTCATTTTTATCTTTAACACTACTAAGTTCTAATTCATTTAAAATAGACAAAAGTTCTGTCTCTTTTTTTCTAATATCATATGCTTTATCAATATTATTATCAATAATATAACTATTTTTTTCTTCTTCTAATATTTCAATTTTTTTCTTAATATTTTTTTTATTAATAATATCCTGATTATCCTTCATACTAACCATTGAACATACTTCATCTAAAATATCTATTTCTTTATCTGGTCTATTCCTATCAAATATATATTTTTCTGATAAAGATACAATACTATTAATAATACTATCAGGTAC
Organism: Caryophanales bacterium UBA3620; assembly: GCA_002375205.1. GTDB lineage: Bacteria > Bacillota_I > Bacilli_A > RF39 > UBA660 > CAG-302. The sequence goes on along the minus strand of DFLL01000022.1, from coordinate 5,740 downwards.
AATAACATTATGATATTTTTCATATATTGGTTTTAAATTATTAAGAATATTAATAGTCTCCTCTATACTAGGCTCTTTAATATATATTTTTTGAAATCTTCTCTCTAAAGCTGAATCTTTCTCAATAAACTTCTTATATTCTTCTATTGTTGTAGCACCAATACATCTAATTTTACCTCTAGCTAAGGCTGGCTTCAATATATTCGAAGCATCAATAGCCCCTTCAGCACCACCAGCTCCTACTAAAGTATGAATCTCATCTATAAATAAAATAATATCATCATTATCTTCTAATTCTTTAATAACCTTCTTCATTCTCTCTTCAAATTCACCACGATATTTAGTACCTGCTACCATCGTAGCCATATCAAGAGATATTACCTTCTTTCCAATCAAATTATTAGGTACTTCATCATTAGCAATAAGTCTAGATAATTCTTCTACAATCGCCGTTTTTCCTACTCCTGCTTCTCCTATTAATATTGGATTATTCTTTGTTCTTCGACATAATATTTCCATAACTCTTTTAACTTCTTTATCTCTACCAATAACCGGATCCACCAGTCCTTCTTTAGCATTACTTGTCATATCAAAGCCTAAATCATATATCATTAATTTCTTCTTTTTACCCTTTTTCGTTTTCTTAATTAAACTAGAAGAAAAATCATCATACATACTTTCAATATCAATTCCCATACCAATAAGAATTCTAATAGCAATACCTTCTCCTTCTTCTAGCATAGCAAAGAATAAATGCTCACTAGTAACTTCTCCATCATTATTCTCTTTACTATCAATAATAGCATTTTCTATTACCTTTCTAAGTAGTGGTGTATATAAAAAATATTCACTTTTCTTATCCGTAGTACCTACTATCTTACATAGCTCTTCTTTAAAATTATTATAATTAAGATTATAACTATTTAATCTATTAGAGATATCACTATCACTCTTTAAAATAGATAAAAGTAAATGTTCAGTACCAATATAAGGGTGTCCTAATTCATTCATTTCTTTCTTAGCATTAAGTAATATATTTTGTGCTTCCATATTAAAGTTACCTATCATAATATTCCCCTTTCATAATCTATTCTATGAATATAATGACATAAATTACTTAAATTTAAACACGAAAAATAGACTTTTTATATAATTATTTATTATTAACCGCTTCGCTACCCGGATTAACAAGTTAATCCTCCATTATCTTCTAATTAGAAATGTCCATTATTTTTTATGCTTTTATTATGTGTTTTATTTAAATAATGAAAATCAAATTAATAATTAAAAAAATTATCAATTATGAATTATTATATTAGTAATAAAAAAAACAATTATTATTTTAAAACAATTGCTTTTTATTCATCATATTTTAGAGTCCTAACAAATGACTGATTATTTAATGATTCTTTATAGTTTAAAGCCTTACTTGAATTAATATCCTCACATTTACTTCTTAGTCTTTTTAATATTTCTATTAATTCAATTCTTCTAAGTGTTAATGGATCTTTAATTTTCTTAAATAATACCGGTTTTCTTTCTGTTTTTACTTCTTCTCCTTTATAAACTATTGATGAAGCAATAATATTAATTGGATTAAAATCATCTGTTTTCAAATTTACTTTATCTGCTGCAAGTAATGTACTTTTCTCATCGGCATTAATTTTTTTTGCTTCACATGATACATTGTTTCCTGTAATATTAGAATTAATTATATTTAGTTCATTAGTAGTCTTAAGTGAGATATTATATTTTTCATTGCCAAGATTGCAATCAATTATATTTAGTTTATCATCTGCATCAAATTCAATATTGTGATTTGAACCAAATATTTCAATTTGTTCTTTTTCCATATTTTTTATTACTAATTCGTTTGCTGATAATGATAAAAATCCAATACCAGTTGTTATATTTATGTTATCTAATGTGCATTTACCACTATTTCTAAGAATTAAATTCATTCCAAAATTACAATGTTTTATAATTATTTCGCAGTTATTATATCCAAAGATATATGCTTGATGCCTTTTTAAATTAATGCCATCGATTATATAGCAAATAGGCTTATTAAGATTAAATGTTTCAGCAAATTCTTTAGTTGTCTCAGATATACCAAAACAAGCAATTTTATAAGAATATTTTTCTTTTATTACTTTTCTTTTATCAACATAACATATTAGTTTTTCTTCATCTTCAACTACTTTACCCAAATTGTTTGTAAGAATTTTTTTTGCACTATTTCTTGCTATATTGTAAATAGTTTCCTTAATTCTGCTCATTTATATTCCCCCTTAAGTGATTAATATATTACTATAAATTATAAAAAAAGTCAACTTTTTTTAAACCGATGTATCCACAATCAATGTTGATAAAGAAAAAGACTAAGAACTTTTCTTAGCCATTAATTATCTAACTCATTCATAGTATATGTATTATACCCTTCATAAGTATAACTTACATCAATACCTTTCATATACACTTCTCTATCATTAACTTTATCAGTTAAAGCATTATAAAGAAGAAGCATTATCTCTGTATCTTTAACCGGACTTCTTTCCATAGCAAGTAAATATTCATCTTTAGGAACATTTCCCCAATCAATAACTTTACTTATTTCTTTTTTTAATATCATATCAAGCCAAATACGAATACTTCTGCCATTACCCTCTCTAAAAGGATGTGCTATATTCATTTCCACATATTTCTTTATAATATTTTCAAAACTATCTTGTGGCATTTCATCAATTTTAGATAAAACATCTTCTAAATACATAGCAGAAGCAAATCTAAAATTACCTTTAGCAATATTATCTTTTCTAATTTTTCCTGCAAAAGCATAAATATCTTCAAATAGATATTTATGAATCATACATAATCCATTAGTTGTACCTACTTCAAATTCATTAATCTTCTTTGAATCAAATAACTCTAACGCTTTTAATTTAGTTATTCTCTCTTCTTCTTTAGATAGTTCAACTTCATTAGTTATTCCAAGCTTATTACTTAGCATTGCTATCACCCTTAACCTATATATATTATACCATAATATGTGCTTTTTTTCCATATAATTACAGAATAATTTAGTCTATCAACAATCTTGTTGACAAACTTATTATAAAAATAAAATAATTCAATAATAGCACTAAAAAAAGAAATCTCTTATGAGATATCCATATACTATTTTTTTATTTTCTTTTTACTGTTATTTAATGTATGTTCCCTACTTTTAATTTCAGCATCAATAATATCTGCATCATGAAGAACTTCAATACCAGATTCTATATTAAATCTAAGAATATCTTTTCCCATTCTATCATACTTTCTATATAATTCTAATAATTTTTCATAATTTATGTTTTCTAAATACTCTCTATTTATTTTCATAATAATATCCTCCTATAATATTTTACTTTATATCTAAAGAAAAGATGCCTCTAAGAGACATCTAATTATTTAATACATCATATTAATGAAAGAACAAGTAATACTAAAATTACAAGTAAGAATAACATTAATACAAATCTCCATATGTATTTAACCCAAGAAGTATATGGAACATCAAAATACTTAAGTGCAAATACAACAAATAAACTAGTTGGAGCAATTACACTAACAAGTCCATATATACTTTGATAAGTCATAGCATACACTGGTAATAATGATTCATCTGCATTAGCAGTAATATTAGAAAATACTCCAGCAGCAGTATAATATAAATCACTATGTAAAAGTGTACCAATAGCACTAAGTAAAGTACTAGTAACTAAGTTTAATCCAAGCTTATCACTAACTAAAGTAATTAAATTAGACATAAAACCAAAGTTATAAGCACAAACTAGAATTGCATAAGTTAAAGCAATTAAACATACCATAGGTACCATCTTTTTAGAACCACTCATAAAGTCATCAATAACTTCATCAAACTTAACTCTATATACTAATTTAAGAATAAGAGTAAGAATAAATAAAGTAACAATGATTGACATATAAGAACCTAAACTAGCCCAAGCACCAAAAGCACTTAAATTACCAGATATAACATTAGGTAGTACAGCAAACTCACCAATAGATAATCCTTTTAACCAAGCATCAAATTTATCAAAACATTCAATACCAAATAAAGAATTCCATGGTAAATATCCAAGTACTAAAATAACAAATAATACTGATAAGATAACAATCATAGGCCATGTCTTAATAGTCTTATAGTCACCTTTTACTTCTGATACTAATACTTCATCACTGTCATTAAGTTCATACTTAACTTTCTTATCTTGTACACTCTTAATATGTCTATTAATAAAGAATATAAGCAGTGCAGTTCCAAGAACTAAGATAATAAGCTGTGGTACTAAATTAACATATTCCTTAGTACCAACAAACTTAGAAAATGTAGTAGCAGCATATCCATAGTAGCTATTTGCATCCCTAAAAGTAACAAATACACCACCCATAAGACCTACTAGCATAGCTACAACTGTAGAACTAATAGCAACAAGTTTATCATATCCAAGAAGTAATATAATGGCTACTACAAAAGGAATAAATACTAATAATACATTAGTAAGACCAGTAGCAGAAGTTAATACTGCAAATAAGCCAGTAACAATAAAGACAAATAACTTACTATGAGATTTAACCTTTTGTGCAATATTATCTACTAATTTCTTATAGGCAGGTATTTTATTTAACACTGCATACAATCCTCCAAGTACTAAAACAAATACTAGAGTATCAAAGAAATAATAGAATGATTGTACAAAGTTCATCAATGTATCCCCTAGTGGTATCATCTTAAATACCTCTAAGTCCTTAACAAAGTTACCAATAATTGCAAGTATACCATTAACACATACAAGTGCACCTAAAACAATTAATATTACCTTAAATAAACTATGTTTTTTCATAATAACCTCCTCTAACATCAATTATACCACAAATAAAAGCCATGTAAACAAAAAAAAGAGAAAAACTACCATTTTTCCCTTATTTTTCATGTATTTATACTTCCTTTTTATCCTTCATCATAGGAAATAATACTACATCTCTAACACTCTGAGCATTATATAAAAGCATCATTAATCTATCAATACCAACACCAAGACCTGATATCGGAGGCATTCCCTGTTCCATAGCAAGTAAATAATCCTCATCTAAATCCATTGTCTCATCATCACCTTGAGCTTTTTGCTTTAATTGTTCTTCAAAATTTGCTCTTTGAATTGCTGGATTAACAAGTTCAGAATATGCATTACATATTTCAGTGCCTGCAATAATTACTTGAAATACATCTACAACTTTATCATTATCATCATTTCTTCTAGCAAGAGGCTTTAATACAGCAGGATAATTCCACATAATTGTAGGTTCAAATATATTAGCTCTTACTAGTCTCTTATAACAAAAATCTATTAATTGAGCAACAGAATTACATTCAGCTAGGTCACTAGCACTAAATTTTCCAGACTCTATAATCTTACTTCTTAGCTCTTCAGGATTTTCATATACAAGAAAGTCAAAACCTAAAGCCTCTGTTAATGCTTCAACATAATTAACCCTATCCCATTCTTTACTCAAATCAATTTCTTTATCTCCCACTACTATTTTCGTAGTTCCTTTTAAATACATAGCAGTCTCTCTCATAAACCTCTGAAAGAATTCAATATTATATTCAAAGTTCCAACAAGATGCATACTATTCTATTTGTGTAAATTCTTGTAAATGTTGCGGATCCATACCT
>DFLL01000020.1:30129-32861 GCA_002375205.1 Caryophanales bacterium UBA3620 | reverse complement strand
TTTATTTATTTTATTTAAAATAAATGTATAACAATTGAAAATATTATTTATTTAGTATATAATTTTATATGTAGAGTATATAGGGGTATTATGAGAAGAAGAAAGAAAAAAAATTCTAGTTATTTTATTTTAATTGGTATATTTATTGTTTGCTTATTTTATAAAGATCAAATTATTGGTAATACTTATAGTACTAATGAATTTTTGACTTCTTATAGTAGAGATGATATTCCTGATTATAGTGGTAATGATTATGTAATATTAAATAATAACGAACCTTATTTTGATGATTATACTAAGGAAGAATTTGAAATATATGGTTCTTTAGATAGTTTAAATAGATGCTCTTATGCTTACGCTAATATTAGTAAATATACGATGCCTAATGAAAAAAGAGGGAGTATTGGTATGGTTAGACCTAGTGGATGGCAAATATCTAAATATGATTTTATTGATGGTAAATATCTATATAATAGATGTCATTTAATTGGATACCAACTTACTGGAGAAAATGCTAATGAGAGAAATTTAATTACTTGTACGAGAAAGATGAATACTGGAATAATGCTTGATTATGAGAATATGGTGGCTAGTTATGTTAAGAAGAAGAATAATCATGTTATGTATAGAGTTACTCCAATATTCGAAGGTGATAATTTAGTTGCAAAGGGAGTTATTATGGAAGGGTATTCTGTTGAAGATTTTGGCGTTGGTATTAAGTTTAATATTTTTGTGTATAATGTTCAAGATGGTGTTATAATTGATTATAGCAATGGGGATAATTACCCTGAATAGAAGAAAGAAGGAGATATTTATGAATAATGATGTAGTAGAAGTGGTAGTGGAAATTCCATTTAGGTCGAGGAATAAGTATGAAAGAGATGAAGAAACTGGTAAACTTAAACTTAATAGAGTGTTGTATTCGGCGATGGGTTATCCTACTGAATATGGAATAATAGAGAATACTTTAGCAGGAGATGGCGATCCACTTGATATTTTGGTTATTGCTACGGAGCCTACTTATCCAGGATGTATTGTTCCTGCTAGAGTAGTGGGATATTTAGAAATGTATGATGATGGAAAAGAAGATTATAAAGTTATATCAGTAGTGGATTCAGATCCTAGATATAATGAAATACATGAGCTTAAAGATATTCCAGAGTTTACTTTAGAGGAAATACAAAACTTCTTTGAGAATTATAAGCAGTTAGAAAATACAAAAGTGAAAGTAGGTAATTATCATTCTAAAGAAGAAGCTTTAAAGATAATTAAAGAATGTAAAAATAGATATTCTAATTTGAAGTAGTTTATGATAAAATTAATGAATGAAGTATCAGTTTTTTTCTGATTAAATGAAATTATTGTTAATAGTATTATTTTTAACAAATGAGAAGGAATGGATATGGATCAAAAGGAATTTGGTAAGTTAATTAAAGAAATAAGAAAAAAGAATAATTTAACGCAAAAGGATTTAGCAAATAAATATAATGTTACTTATCAGGCTGTTAGTAAATGGGAAAATGGTAAGAATATGCCTGATGTTTCTTTAATTAAAGAGATAAGTAAGGATTTTAATGTTAGCATTGATGATTTACTAGAAGGTAGATATACTACAAAGAACAATGGTAATTATATTAAATGGGTTATACTTGTTATTGTTATTGCTATATTTTTAATTTTGTTTATTATTATATTGAATAGTAGAAATGATTTTGTATTTAAGACTTTATCAAGTAATTGTGATAATTTTAATATATCTGGTAGTATATCTTATAATAACAATAAATCCGCTATTTACATTACGAATATTACTTATTGTGGAGAGGAAGATAGTACAATATATAAAAAAATAGAATGTTCTTTGTATGAAAAAAATAATAATATAAATACGAAGATTAATTCTTATATTTATGATGACAGTATTACTTTGAGTGAATTTTTAAAAAAAGTTACATTTAGTACAGATAATTATTCTAAGATATGTAGGGAGTATACAGAAAATAGTTTGTATTTAGAAATAGATTGTACTAATGAAAAAGATATTGTTACTTCTTATTCTATTCCTCTTAGTTTTAATGATGATTGTAAGTGAAGGGTGACTTTTATGAAGAAGAAATTATTGATTAGTGGTGGATTGATTTTAGTAGTTATTTTCGGCGTAATATTATTTTTTATGCTGAGAGATGAAAATGTAAGTGATAATGTTAGATTTGCTAAGGAATATAGTAGTGTAAGCGAAGATAATGTGTTTGTTTATAAGAATATTAGTGAAATAATTAAAATTATGGAACATGGTACTGGTGTAGTTTATCTTGGCTTTCCTGAGTGTCCTTGGTGTAATGCATATGTTAAATATTTAAATGAAGTTGCACTAGATGTTGGTATGGACGAGGTATATTATTATAATATATTAGAAGATAGGACTAATAATACAGATAATTATAAAAAAATAGTATCAATACTTGGAAACAATCTTCAATATGATAGGGAAGGCAATCTTAGAATATATGTTCCTAATGTATCTTTTCATATTGATGGGGAGGTTATCGGTAATGATTATGAAACTTCTTTGGATACACATGGTTTATCTAGACCAATAGATTATTGGACTGATGAAGAAGTAACTAATTTAAAGAATAGATTAACTATTTATATGGAAAAGGTATTTAAAAAAATAAATAGTTGTACTGATTGTAATAAGTAAGATAAATCCAAGATGGATTTATTTTTTT
>DFLL01000020.1:0-30068 GCA_002375205.1 Caryophanales bacterium UBA3620 | reverse complement strand
ATGCTCGTTTATGAATTTTAACTAAGTACTTGACATATTATATAAAAAGTGTTATTATATATAACCGATTTCAAAGGGAGGTTTTGTTTATGAAATTAAAGAATATTTTAATTAGCTTTGCTGTTATTTTAACATCTTTATTTGTTACTACGGTTAAAGCTGAAACTGTTCCTAATAGCATTTCTTTTAATGGCGAAGATGCTGAGAGTCTATTTGGATCAGATTATTTAGGACATGGTAGTACTTTGAGATTTGCTTTAAAAAGAACTACTGAAGGAAAAAATGTATATTGTACTGAGATACATGATGATTGGTTTTATTCTGGTACACGTACATTTACACTTGGAAGTGCTACTAGTTCTAGAATTGCCTATGTTATAAATAAGGGAGACCATATTACTGGTGATAGAAAAAAAGATTATTTTATTACTGGTCTTGCTGTATGGTATTTGATTGATCCTAATGATTCAACATTTACTCATTTTGATTTGAATGCTGGAACTTATAAGGGATTTAGTTCTGATGTTGTTAAGGAAATTGCTAAATTAGTAAATGGATCTAAGAATTACTCTTATGTTACTCCAACAATTAAAATTAATGGTAATAGTTTTACTCTTTCTAGTGATAAGAAGTATTATGTTAGTACTATGAATGTTAAAACTACTGGTAGTATAAATGAATACAGAGTAAGTTTAACTGGTGCGCCTAGTGGTACTATTGTTACTGATACTAATGGTAATGTTAAAAGTACATTTGCTTCTAATACTGGTTTCATAGTTAAGGTTCCAGTATCTAGTATTAAGAGTTTATCTACTAGTATGAGCGTTAACGTTGATGCTACTGGTTATGTATATAAGGCTTATGTATATGTACCTAAAGATAATTCTATTCAGTCTGTAGCTGCTGGGTACAATGAAGATGTAAATATTGGTGATAAGATTGATTTGAAATTAGATATTAATACTAGTGTAGAAATTACTAAGACAGATGCTACTACTAGTAAAGAACTTGCTGGTGCTCATCTTGTAGTTAAAAATGCAAAAGGTGCAATAGTGGATGAATGGACTTCTACTAATGAGGTACATGTTATTAAGAATTTAGTTCCTGGTAAATATACTTTAACAGAGACGATAGCTCCAGAGGGATATACAAAGAGTGAAGAGACTATTGGATTTGAAGTTTATGCGGATGGTACTGTTACTAAAGTAGAAATGAAGAACTATCCTAAGAAAGATGTTTATATAAGCAAGCAAGATGCTACTACTGGTAAAGAACTTCCAGGTGCTACTTTAGTACTTAAGAATTCTAAGGGAAAAGTAGTTGATGAATGGGTATCAGGAGATACTCCTCATAAGGTTAAAGTTAAACTACAAGCTGGTAAATATACTCTAACTGAGACAATTGCTCCAGAAGGGTATGAACTTAGTAAAGAGACAGTAGAATTTACTGTTGAAAAAGATGGTTCTGTTAAAAAACCTGTAATTATGCTTAACTACCCAAATAATCCAGGTACTGTATATATTAGTAAGCAAGATGTTACTACTGGTAAAGAACTTCCAGGAGCATATCTTGAAATAAAGAATGCTGACGGTGTTGTTGTTGAAGCATGGATATCTAGTGATACACCTCATAAGGTACAAGGATTAGAACCTGGTAAATATACTTTAACAGAGACGATAGCTCCAGAAGGATATGAACTTAGTAAAGAAACAGTAGAATTTACTGTTAAAGAAGATGGAACTACTGATGGAATGGTTGTTATGTATAATAAACCTGATGTTGTAGAAGTTCCAAACACAGCATCATTTAAGACTATTACAGCATCCTTAATTGGATTAATCATTATTGGACTTGGTTCCATGATGATTTACAAAAACTACAAAAAGAATGAAGAAAATTAATTTTAAATACCAAATAGCAGCAGGAGTAACTCTATTATTAGTTGGTACTCTTCTGCTATTTTCTAATTATATAAAGGAAAAAAGGGATGTTGTATTTAGTGAAATGAATTTAGTATTATCTTCGATGGATATTGATTTGACTGAGGATAATGTTCAAGTCGAGGAATCAGTTGAAGAGCCAGCAGAAAATTCTGGTGAACCTGTAGAAGAAGAAGTTAAAAATGATTATAACTATGAGGAGTATTTGGGAGTAATTGATATTCCAAAAATAAAATTATATAAAGGTTTCTATAATAAGACGTCAAGGCTTAATAATGTTAATATTAATTTATATGTTTTGCCAGCTTCTGATTATCCAGATGCTGAAAGAGGAAACATTATTATTGCAGGACATTACGGTAATTTTAATAATAGTTATTTTAGAAATTTATATTTATTGGATGTAGGAGATGAAGTTACAATTCATTATAATAATAAAAATTATATATATGAAATTGCTAACATTTATTATGTTGAGAAGAATGGTACAGTTAGAATTATAAGAGATAATAGTAAAACTACTCTTACTCTTATTACTTGTACGAAAGATGATAATAATCATCAGACTGTATATATTTCTTATTTAAAAGAAATAAAATAGAATATATAAAAGGGGGTGAGAAAATGACTTACTTATCGACAATTGATAAAATTAAAATATTATTTAGTTCTTTAATTGATTTTAAAGGGGTACTTATATTTGGTATATTAATGCTTATGCTTACTATATTATATTTATTAAAAAAGATTAATACTAAAAGATATACTGTATCTATGGTATTATCGATTATTTTGGTATTCTTACTTAGTATTTTAAGTAATTTGAAAGTTTTATCTACTACTTTTGATAATTTTATGACTGTATTCTTTACAGGTATTTACTTTCCATCAATATATTTATATATTAGTACACTTGTTATTGTTTTATTTGCTTTCCTTTTTAGTATTATTAATGTTAAATTAAGAAGAGTATATAAGATCATTAATAGAATTATGTTTGTTATAAATAGTATTATATTTGTTATTATACTTAACATTATTGCTAAAAATAAGATAGACATTTTCTCAGTTAGCTCTTTGTATACTAATACTAATTTAGTTGGTCTTCTTGAAATAAGTATGAGTATTTTCTTAATATGGATTGCTTCTCTTATTACTTCCTATGTTACTAATTCAATATGTGATAGAATAGCTAGTAAAAAAGAAGTAAAAGAAATACCTGTGGTTGAAAAAGACAAGAAAATTATTAATTATAATCCAGAAAAAGATTATGTATTAATAGATAATTTAAGTAGAAAACTTGAAAATGTTGTTTTAAAAGAAACAAATAGTAAACCTATTATAGGGTATGTTTCTGCTTCTTTACCTGAATCTATTACTTTAGTTCATGATTTAGTTCCATATGATTATACTGTTAATGAAGTAAAAGAAGATGTAGAAGAAAAAGAAAAGAATGTTTCATTTATTGAAGTGGAAGAAGAAAAGACGGAAAAAATAGAAAATACTATTTTTGATGATATATTAAATGGTAGAATACCAGTTAATTTTTATCAGAATGATAAAGAAGAACCAGTGTATAATATATCTAATCCTCAAGAAGTATATGAAAGTCATTATAATGAGGTTAAACTTCAGGATTTAGTAGAAACATCATCTAAAGAGGAAGTAGTAAATAATATCTCTATTGAAGATAAAAATATTGATATTATTGAAGATGGTGATATTAAATCAAATACTTCTGCTATTGAAAATAAACTTTCTATTGAAGAAATAACTGAAGAAATTAAGAATAAAAAGGCGGTTGAAAATCTTATTGTTAATACAGTTTCTTTAAATGAACTTGTTGATGATGAAGCACTAGAAGATGTTAAAGTTATTGACAAGGTTGAAGAATCTTCTAATGGAGAAGTTTATACAGTTGAAGATTATAGGAAGATTCTTGGTATGCTTAATGCAGTTAAGAAACATAGTATCGATCATAATGTTACAATTGATGATGCGGTAGCTATTAGTTTAATTAGTAACTATAGTCTTGATGATTGTTTAAAATTTAAAGATATACTTGAAAGTACTTTGAATTAAGAAAGAAAGATAGAATATGAATGAAAATAAAATAGTAACAAAAAAGCTAGGAAGACATGGTTTTATAAAGACTGTACCTTCAATGAACATAAAAACAGAAGACTATGAGATTATTGAAGGTATCTTAACTTGGATTAATCCTGAATTAAAAGAGTTTACTATTCCTGAAGGGGTAGTAAGAGTTGATATAAAAGAAGAAAGTAAATGTAAACTTGAAAAAATAGTATTTGCTAGTACTGTGACTGATATATGCGATTATGGATTAGCTAGATTTAATAATTTGAAAGAAATAATATTGAATGAAGGATTAGAGTTTATTGGTAGTAGGGCTTTTTTACAAACTTCTATTTCAATTATTGAATTACCTAGTACAGTTCGTAATGTAGGACCATATGCATTTTATAAGTGCCATAATTTGGAAAAAGTAATTATTAATGGTGAATTAACTTATTTTTGTGCTAATGTATTTGAGAATTGTAATAAGTTAAAAGAACTTACCCTTAATATGTCATTAAAGTTTACTCCATCTTTGATTAAAACTTTAAAAGATAATAATAATATTCGAACTTTAAATTATCAGTATATGGGAAAAGAAATAAGTAAAGGATTTGCTTTTTCTAAATTAGAAAAGGTTAATTTTATATTTAATAATAATGAGGAATTATTAAAATTATTTGTATCTGGAGAGCTATTTGATATATTAAAAAAATTTAATAATTCGCATATAGATACTACATTTATTGTAAAAGAGCAATTAAAGGAAAAGAATATTCTTTGTCCTTCGGATGACGTTTGTTCTAAATTAAATAGTATATATGGTAAATGTGATAATTCTTTAATTTTATTTAATTCAGTTATTAAATATATTTTATTTTCTGAGCAAAGTGATGATAGATATAAAAATTTAAGCATTGATAAAAAAGTAAAAGGAAGTTTATCACATGTTGCTGAGACTATTGAAGGAAAAACAAAAGTTGCTGATGTGCTTTCAGATATATTTGAATTTTGCTCAAAATTTAGATATAATGATATGACATATGATCCGCAAGTGGAAAAATTATATAACATATTTAATACTGCTATTGAAAAATTGAAAAAATATAATGAGTCTTATGGCAGGTATATTGAAATGATGGATGATGTTTGTTTTAGATACATAGATGAATTATTAAATAAAGATACTAACTCTTCAAAGGTATTAGAAGAATTTTGGCTAGCGATTAGTGATCATGTTATTAAAGTTTATCTTGAGGCTGAAGAAGCGGAAAGAAATTCTGTTAATGAGAAAATTAATCATATAGTTAGAACTAGGATAAATAAAAATAATGATTAAAGAAGGAAGAAGATAAATATGGATAAAGAATATGTACCATTTAATTACTTTTCATATGATATGAATCATCCATATGATGCTGAGTTTCATAGTTTGAGTGGTAGTTTTACAGAGGAAACTCTTCAGACAAGAGACGATACATTCAAAGTAGTGGAATATATAAAAAGAGAAATTGAACAATGCGGAGAGATGCTTTTACAAAAACCATTTCTTTTAGAAGAATATGATGAAGATGGAAATATTAAAGAAGAATATCTTGATGAGGGTGAAGAAGAACACAGAATCACTTTGTTTGGTTTTCCAGGAATTTTTGTTAATAAGAAATTATTAAAGCTTTATTCTAGCATGTTTCCAGAAAAAATAATTACTGAATGTGCATATAAAGGAAAAATTCCAATGAAATTGATGGTAAAGCCTGCTACTTTTTGGGGAGATCATTTTAGAGATTTGGCAGAAAGAGGAATTGATGCAAAAAGTGATAACATTTTTGGAATAGTAGATATTGAATTATTATGTCAAACTTTACGTGCAATGAATATTAATATTTCTTTTACAACTTTGGTCAATGAAGAATACGACAAAAGATATAGAGTTATGCATGCTGAACTAGATAGAAAGTATGCTACTATTTTCAGCGATAATTATTTCAAAGAACGTCAGCAACTTGTGGATGATTTACTTGCCATGTTTCCAGACTTAGAATTCCCTACAGCTGATCAATATCTAGAAAATCTAATTAAAACGAAAATGAGAAGTAGTGTTACAATTAGTATTCCGTTTAGTCAATTTTTAAAAGAGCATAAATCTAAATCAAATATAATGGTTAGAACTAAACAAAAAAAGATTAATGATATACATTAATTATTTAAATAGTAGGATATTTATATCCTGCTATTTTTTTGTGTGTCAAATATGGTGACAAATATCTTGATGATAAAGAAGATTTGTGGTAAAATTATTATGGAAATTAATAGGATGTGATATAAATGGCAAAAAAAGAAACTTATGATGAGAGCTCGATTAAGATATTAGAAGGATTAGAAGCTGTTAGAAAAAGACCTGGTATGTATATTGGGTCTACGGATAAAAGAGGACTTCATCATCTTGTATGGGAGATTGTGGATAATTCTATTGATGAAGCTTTAAATGGATATGGTAACCATTTAAAGATAGTACTTCATAGGGATGGTAGCGTTAGTGTTACTGATAAAGGAAGAGGACTACCTGTAGGTATGCATTCCTCTGGTAAAAGTACTCCTGAGGTTATTTATACAGTTTTACATGCTGGCGGTAAATTTAGTGAAGGGGGATATAAAGTTTCTGGTGGATTACATGGTGTTGGTGGCTCTGTTGTTAATGCTTTGAGTAGTGTTATGGAAGTTGTTACTAGACGTGATGGCGGAGAGTACTATATCAAGTTTGAAAATGGCGGAAAGGTTAGTGTTCCTTTAAAGAAGGTTGGCGATACTAATAGAACTGGAACTACTGTTAAGTTTAAGCCTGATCCTAGTATTTTTTCGACGACAACTTTTAGTTTTAGTACGATATGTGAGAGAATGCAAGAGTGTGCTTTTCTTATAAGCGGCCTTACTATTGAAGTGGTAGATGAAATAGAGGGTAAAAGTGAAAAGTTTATGTATGAGAATGGACTTGAAGCTTTTTGTGAATATTTAAATGAAAGTAAGGATGCTTTACATAAAGTATTATGTTTTAATAGTACAAAGGATAAGATTAATGTTGAGGTAGCTCTTCAATATACGGATAGTTATTCAGAAAATATTGTATCTTTTGTTAATAATGTTAAGACTACTGATGGTGGTTCTCATGAAGTTGGCTTTAAAACTGCAATTACTAAGGTACTTAATGATTATGCTAAGGCTAATAATTTACTTAAAGGTAAAGATAAGACTTTTGATGGCTCTGATGTAAGAGAAGGACTTACTGCGGTTATTTCTGTTCAAATACCGGAAGATTTACTTCAGTTTGAAGGACAAACTAAGGCTAAACTTGGTACTCCACAAGCCAGACCAATAGTAGAGGCTATTACGACAGAAAAACTTAAATTCTTTTTAGAAGAAAATAAAGTAGTAGCTACAAAAATAGTTGGTAAAGCTATTAAAGGTAAGGAAGCGAGAGAAGCTGCGAGAAAGGCAAGAGAAGAATCAAGAAAAGGTAAAGAAGGTAAAAAGACCGAAAGGCTTTTATCTGGTAAACTTACTCCTGCTCAAAGTAAAAAGGCTGTTGAAAAAGAACTATTTATAGTGGAGGGACAAAGTGCTGGTGGTAGTGCTAAGCAAGGAAGAGATAGAAAGACACAGGCTATTCTTCCACTTCGTGGTAAAGTATTAAATACAGAAAAGACTAGAATGGAAGAAATCTTTAAGAATGAAGAAATTAATACGCTTATCTATACGATAGGAGCAGGAGTTGGAACTGATTTTACGGTTAAAGATATTAATTATGGTAAGGTTGTTATTATGACCGATGCTGATGATGATGGAGCGCATATTCAGTGTTTACTTCTTACATTCTTTTATAGGTATATGAAACCTTTAATTGAAGATGGGCATTTATTTATTGCTATGCCTCCTTTATATAAGGTTAGTCATGGTGGTAATCATCAATATGCATGGACTAATGAGGAACTAAGGGACTTAACTAAAGGCAAAAGTAACTATCGAGTTCAAAGATATAAAGGACTGGGTGAAATGAATGCGGAGCAGTTATGGGAAACGACCATGAATCCTAAAACAAGAAAATTGATCAAGGTTAATATAATTGATGCTGCTCTTGCTGAAAAAAGGGTATCTGTTCTTATGGGTGATGCAGTAGAGCCTAGAAAGAATTGGATTGAAGAGAATGTCATTTTCTCATTAGAAGATGATTATAAGATAGCTTAGTTAAAGGAAGTGTAATATGAAAAAAAGAATTCTAGGAGCTATAATTGTTGTATCTGTTCTTTTAGTAGGAGCACTGCTTGGGGCTAAAGTTTTTGCTCTTGTTATGTCGGGAACTGCTGTCCTTGGATTAAAAGAATTAATTGATATAAAATATGAGAAAAAGAATATTACTTTTATTAAAACTATTTCTTATGTATTTTTATGTTTATTCTTACTTAATAATATTTTTTATAAGATAGATATTAGGGTACTAATTGTACTTCCAATACTTTGTTTAATTATTCCTATTATCTTTTATGATGATAGAGATAAGTATAATATTAATGATGCTTTCTATTATTTAGGTATTATCTTTTTTATGGCATTTTCTTTTATGACTATTATTAATATGAGAGTAGACAGTATTTATAAGTGTATATATATTTTTATTATTTCTTTTATTACTGATACATATGCTTATATTGGTGGTATGTTAATAGGTAAACATAATTTTACAGAGATAAGTCCTAAAAAGACGATTGAAGGTAGTACTGTAGGTACTTTAATGGGTACTTTTATTGGGAGTATGTATTACTATACTATTATAAGTGATATGACTCTTATTAATATTATTATTATGTCATTTATACTTACTGTGCTTAGTGAAGTGGGTGACTTAGTATTTAGTAGTATAAAGAGATATTTTGGTAAAAAAGATTATTCTAATTTAATACCTGGGCATGGTGGTATTTTAGATAGATTTGATAGTGTTATATTTGTATCACTTGGATTTATGTTGATATCTATATTATTTTAGGAGGAATATTATGGGAATATTATGGTTTATATTGATATTGGGGGCTATTGTTTTAGTTCATGAATTTGGACATTTCATTTTTTCTAAATTATTTGGCGTATATGTATATGAATTTTCTATTGGTATGGGTCCAAAATTATTTCATTTTAAAAAGAAAGATGGAGAGACGGAATATTGCATTAGATTAATACCAATAGGTGGGTTTGTATCACTTGCTGGTGAAGATGCTGATGATAATAAAAAGATACCTGAAGAGCGAAAATTATATTCTAAACCGGTATGGCAAAGATTTTTGATTATGGTAGCGGGTGTTATGAATAATTTTATATTTGCATTTATATTATTATTTATTATGGCTTTGATATATGGTAGTGTTACTACTAAACCAGTAGTAGAATCAGTAGTAGAAGGAAAACCTGCAGAAATAGCTGGTATTATGAAAGGTGATACGATAGTATCAATTGATGGTCAAAAAATATCTAGTTTTAGTGAGATTCAATTATATCTTCAGACAAGTGAAGGTAAGGAGATGGAGTTTATTGTTAGGGGTACTGATGGCAACAAGAGAACTTTGATGGTTTCTCCTGAAAAGGTAGTAGATGACGTTGGCAAAGAAGGATATGTTATTGGTATTGCCCTAGATACTAAAGCTAGTAAAGGATTTATATCATCTATTAAGTATGCTGGTGAGACTACATTAAGTTTATATAAACTTATGTTTACTACTATTAAACAATTATTTAGTGGTAGAGCCTCTGTTAAGGATTTATCAGGTCCTGTTGGTATTTATACAATAGTATCTGAAGAATCAAAAGCAGGATTCCAAAATATATTATATTTGACTGCTTATTTATCTATTAATGTAGGATTTATTAATTTACTACCATTTCCAGCATTTGATGGTGGTAGAGTAGTATTCTTAATTATAGAAAAAATAAGAAGAAAAAGAGTTCCAGTAAAAGTAGAAGCAATGGTTAATGGTGTTGGATTTGCTTTGCTTATTCTTTTAATGATATTTGTTACGTTTAATGATATATTGAGATTATTATAAGGTGATTAATTGGGCTATTTTTTTGGAGAAATTTTTAAATCAATATAGGCTGATAAACTGCTGGATGAATTGAAAAAATATTTGAGCGGAATTGAAAATAAATTAGGCAGTTATATCAAGTTGTATTCAATTGAAGAAGATAATGATACTAATGAAAGAAATTTAGTAAATCCTTTTTATATTAATTTGGAAACTTGGTGTGTAATATATCAAAATGCAATTTTAATAATATCATGTGGTTCAGATGAATAAAAGGTTTAAATAAATTTATAGACAAGGGGACGAAGTTTATGCCTTAATAAAATGAGTAGACAAAGGAACGGAGATTTTGTCTTAATAAAATGGACAATTATGAAGCAACTTTTTTTAGCATTAAAATTTTTAGGAGGAATGATAAATATGATTTTTTTCAAAAAGCTAAAGAATAGAAAAAAAGTAACGACTCAAGAAAAAGTAAATAAAGAAGAGGATTTAAAAGAATTAAAAGAGTATTACGAAAATTATTATAAATAGATAAACGGGAGTGCGCCAGGAAATTCTGTAATTAAAACAGATCAAGTAATTGATTGTTTACAAGAATTTTTAAATAATGAAAATGAACAGCCTAAATGTATTGAATTGCAAAAATTAATATAGAAAGAGTAATCATTATAAAATAGAGGGAGGAACAAATATGTCAAAAATAGTAGATAAAATAAAACAAATCATTAAAACCGATGATTTGGAATATGCACTTAGTTATAATGCTCATGGATTAAATTTAGATATTGTTGTTGAAGAAATAGACAGAAATGAGAAGTTAGATGAGGTCTTTAGGAGATATATTGTTAATAACTGTAAATCAGATGATATAGTAAAAAAACTTGAAAAATATGAGGTTGAAAAAATTAAGTATTGGTATGATGATTTAGTGGAATTAATATATTGTAATCCAAGATATACTGATGGTACAAATGAAAGAATACTCTGCTTAAAAGAAAAATTTTTTGATTTGTTTAGAAAAGAAAATATTAAAGCATATATGTTAGTTGATCCAAGTGTTAATACAGGAAGAAAATTTGACGTCGAATATGATTATGAATGCGGTTATATCCTTAGTAATATTAGATGTTATGAAACAGAAAAAGAAAGATTTATACTCTTATTTAATTGGAGTGATTAGGAGGATTAATTATGGATAAAATTTTAGAACAAATTAAAAAAGTAATAAATAATAGCATAAAAGAATATATGCCAGAAGTAAAACCAGAAAATTTGGAAGAAAATGGCGCAATATATTACATGAATGGACAAAATGGAACGGAATGGGATTATTATGTAAATGAACATTTATCATACTTTATGGTTTTTTATAATGATAAAGAAAATTTAGGAGCGGCAAAACTTAATTTATATCCTGATGGATATTACACATTATATTTATATAATAAAAAAGGAAAAAACTTACTTAAAACAATAGATTCAAAAATTGATGCGGTTGAAAATGATGTATTAAAATTTGCCACATTATTAAAAGTACAAATGGATGATAAAGATAATTGGGATGCAAATATAGATAAAATTGATGCAAATAAGGGCCCAACAGAAGAGGAATTAAATGATTTCAAAAATGCAGAAAAAGATTTTGAAAGAACAAAAAATAGATTTAGAATATTTCATAAAATGGCGTATGTTTCTAGAAAAATATTGGATGAAGGCTATAAAGTAGGATATATGATAAGAGAAGAACCATTAAATGATAATGATAGTGGTTGGCAATTTATGGCAGGAAACGAAGATGATGAATATTTAAATGAGCATAATAATCTTTCACTATTGTCTATTAATGAAATAAATAATTTAGATTCTGATATTTTTAAATATCTTGATTGTCCAGTTGGTTCAGAATTTATTAGAATATCATCAAATGATTTTGAGGAAGATCATAAGGATAAACCTATATTTATAGAAAGAAGGTAATTGTAATGATTAATAATATTAAAAAAAGAGACGATTTGTTTAATGTTGGCTTTATTGAAAGCAAATTATTTAATAAAAGGATGGAAGTGTGGATTGAAAATACTGTAGAGATTGAATATGCAGAAAAATGCGTTAGTAACTTTTTATCACTAAGCGAAGAAACTATTGATAGAATATGTGAGCGTATTTCGGCATATCATAAGTTCATGTTAGAAGAATGGAATGACGAATTTGTTGCAGAAATAAATAAAAAAGTTCCATGTGATGCATCTGGTAGAGAAATATTAAAGTATATAGAGAATCCTGCGATTTATATATTTCCACCTGAAGGTGAAGGAATTGGTTACATAATTGAAGGACAATGTGAATGGGAACCCGAGCATGGAATAGATGTAATTATATTAGATGATAAAATAATGGATGTTGGGCCAGGTGAAGGATTATTACCATGGTCAGATGAAGATGAATTTAAAAGAGCATTTTAGGAGGATAATATGGAAATAAATAATCATTTTGAAAATTTAAATTATAATGAAACTTATGGATTTGAAGGGGAAATATCAATAGATTTCTTTGAAAAAAGTATAAATGTAGATTTAATAGTTAATACTGAAGAGGAAGAAATTGCTGATATTCAATTTGAAACATATGAAAGGTTTAAAGAAAAATGGCCTGAACTTCAAAAGGCTGTTATTGAAAAGATTTTAAAATATTATAATGAAGAAGAAAAAGGTTCTTATGGACCTGATAATAAAGAAGAATTTAATAAATGGTGGCCTGAAATAAATACAACTGAAGAATTATTAGAACAAATTGAATTTGATGGAATAATTATTCCAGATGCCTTTGTTATGGAAGATGCTATAGGCGGTAGATGCTTATACTTACTATTTAATAAGAAATGGGGAAATGATATTGAAGATAATGGTATAGGTGTTCAAATTTTAAATGAAGAAATAAACCAAATAGGATATAAAGATATTGCTTTTTAGCATTATAATATAAAAAGTGCAAAATTAAAACAAGGAAATTGTAAAATATTGATACTAGAAGATAAAAGTGTTATAATTTATGTAGAAAACCAATGGGATGGATATTTTATGAATTATGATAACACATATTTGCCCAAAAGATTAAGTAATTATTTAGACGAAATATATAATAATAAAGAGTTAAATGATGCATTCTTTGAATGTGATATAGAATTATATGAGCCAGAGTTGATAAAGAATTTATAAAACGATGAAATTGGCTTGAAGATTTGATGGAACCTGGAGAAACAAATTATAAGTTAAAACCTTTTGCTAGGGATGGCACTGGTGTTTTATGGGTGATTTTAAATGATATACTAATTAGATATATTGGTACGGAAGGTGAAGCTGGAATTGTATCGAGAAGTATAGATGAGTTTGTGAATATAGTTGAATCTTTATCATAAAAAAGGTTTTAAAAGTGAATAATAGGAGAAAATAGAAATGAAGAATAAAATAGAAACACTGGATGAGTTATTATCATTTAAATTTGTATATTATGAAGAAGATAAAGAAAATGGTGGTATTAGTATTAACGTATATGGGAACATATTAAACAAAAATTATAGTTTTAATGCTAGTTATATACTTAAAGATAAAAATATGTATTATAATGGTGATTATGAGGAAATTATAGAATCTTTAAAAAATAATGATAATAAAAAGGTTAAAGTTACTTTAAAAATAAAAGAAAATGAAATAAAGGATTTTAAAATTGATTTAGAATCATTATCTGCTATTTATAATGATGATAGATTTAAACAATTAGAACTAATTGGTTATGGACAAGTAGATATAAACAAGGATAGTGATTACAATTTATCTAATAAAAAAATAGTTCTTAAAAGTAAAAGTAGTGTGATAATAACATGTAATGTTTTATTTATTGTTTTATTTATACTGTGTATAATTACATTTTTTATATGTTGTTTTAATAATTTTATGTCAGCATGTGTTATGGCACTTTTTATACCAATATTTATTTGTATATTAAATTATGTAAATAGGAAAATAATAATAGATAATTCTATGATTACGGTTGTAAATTTATTTAATAAAAGAAAGGAAATAGGTAATATTTCGGAAATAGCATCTTTTGCTTATAATAATGGAGATGTAATGGTATTTAATAAGAAAAAAAACCTATTGTTTTATTATTTAGTACCACTTCTTAAAGCTAGAGAAGATAATTTATTTTTCTATAATTATTTAAAAAAATATCATAAGAATGTTTTATATGTATCAGGAAGGAAGGAATATATTCTACTTTATGGTGTTGTGTTTTGGTTATTATTATTCTTTTTGACACTTGAACAAACAAATGATATTTTATCTATTTTTATATTTCTTTCTACCACTTTTGTTCTTTTATTATTGGGAATAAATGAAGTGTTAAAAAGGTTTATTATTAATGATAATAAAACAATTATTTATAAAAATTTATTGCATAATAAGAAGATTAATATTAAAGATTTAACAAAGGTTTTAAATGAAAGTACTGGAAGATTTAATATTAAAAGGAAAATTACAGGTTATATAGGTAACCAAAAAGTATTTAAAATTACATTATTTCCATATGAAACAGAATATTTAGTAGCGATATTAAAATCGAATAACATTAAATACATAAAAAAATAATAACGTAAAGTTTGTTAGTGGATTATTAATGGCGAATATTTAAACATCTTTTAAGAATTAACAGATAAGAAAATTGATTGAATTAAATTCTGAAAGTAATTATAATAAAGTATTTGATGATTTTATAAATAGGCATGGATTAAAAAAAGATATAAAGGATGTATACGATATGATTAAACTAGGGTTAACCGTGAAACCATTTCTTATAATTAAAGCAACAGATGTTGAATATACAGATTCATATTCATTACTTGGCCTTGATGATAATCAAGAAACGTTAGAGAAATTTATAAAAGAATATTTATAATATATTGTAATTATAATGATACAAGTTTAGCTTAAAAAAAGTTTTTGGGAAAGAAGGAAAAAGAATGAATTTTAAAACATATGAAGAAGCATTAGATTTATTTAGAAAAGTAAACTGTATAGGGGATGATAATTGCATCTTTGTTACATATAAAGATCCAAATATTAATTCGACAAAATATGCTTTATTTGGAGCAGTTGGAGGAGCTATTGGAGCAATGGCAGCATTCACAAACGGGATGGTTGAAGGATTAGAAGGATGTGATGGTTTATTAATTAATCAAACAGAAAATGGTTTAGGATTGATACCACTTTTAAGTAAAGGAATGCAGATGGTAGTTAATGTTTCCAAAATGGAACCACAATTAGATAGATTTGTATTTGTTCCAAATAATGCTATTGAATCTATTGAGATTAAAAACTTTAATTTTTTAAATAAAAAATTACAAAAAGTAACTATTAAGATAAATGGTTTAAAACCACTATATCATGTGGCTAAAGTTAGTGATAAAGATATAGAGTATCAAGAACAAAATTTTACTAAATTTATGAATAGATGTAAAGATGGGATTAAAGTTCAAGAGGGAGTAAATACTTTCTCTAAAAAAAATGATGTTAACTTAATAAACAATAATGATGAAAAAGAAAAATTTGCTAATTTAGCACTTAATATATTAATAAATAATAATATGGTATCAGATGTTAATGGTATTAGTTGTGAATATGGTTATTTATATAACATCGATGGTCATGGGTACGAAGGTTTATTTAAGATAAAGAAATTAGATAAAACTTATTATTTTGCTGTTCAAGGTGAAGAATTAAAAATGATTAGTTTAGACGAGCCACATTTCATAGCTTATAGAGATAGCTTTATTGAAAGGTATAAATAGGTGATAATATGACATTTTTAGAATTAATTGAGAAAGTAAATAGTCTTGAAAATAAAAATAGTATTAAGGATATAGTAGATAATATTGATATAACAGAAGATAACTTTGATAGTTGGGTTGATAATATTTTTAGTGACAAAATGGAATCGTTTGATATGAATAAGTTACCATATTTAATAGATGAATTATATAAAACTACGGATAAATTAAAATTTATGCTTTGCTGTATGTTACTAGAAGTTACTTGTGATAAATTAGAATTTATTACGAATTTAGAAAATTATCCATTATATATGGATAAATATGAAATTTTAATTCATACACTAGCTACTGTATATAATCAAGTAGATAATGGAATTGCTAATTGTATGTCTTTAATAATAATTAATAATGATCCTAAGTTTGAACATTTTGATGAAGAAAATAAAAATATAATAATAAATGCTACTAAAAGAAAATTAAAAGGGATATTAGAGTATTTAAAAACAAAGAATATTAATCCATTGGTATATAGAGATTTAGAAGTAATTGTAGATATGTCTTGTTATTTAAATGATGAGGGAATTGGTAAGTTAATAAATGAAATAGATAACATTAATTATAACGATAATGCTGATATTTTTATTATGAAATATAAGATAATTAATGATATGAAAATATCTGATGAAAAATTAAAAATACTAAAACAAGATACCAATAAGTTGTATTTATTATATAGCGTTATGGAAAGATTAGGAGTTAATAATGTATACTTGAAAGACATAACACAAGAAAGTATTGCAAAATCTGATATGATAAGATGGCTTTGTTATCCAACAGAATTAGGAAGTAAGCCAGATAAAATAGAACTATTAGGAGAATTTATTTATAACGATACGAGATGTTTTGCTTATAAGTTTTCTAAGAAAGATTTTAAGATTAGTGGAGAATTACTTGGAGTAGCAGGAGGTTATCCTATGGATAAAGTAAGCTCTGTTAGTACTGGATATACTTTTTCTAAATTTGAAAATGTTCAAGATGATTGGGAAGAGCAATCTGGAGAGTTAGTGGAAACCATATTTAATTATTGGAAAAATAGAGAGAACAATAATAATGATAGATGATTTATTTAAAGATTTTGAATTTAATGATGGTATAGTCTTGAAAATAAAAATATAATAATTAATACTACTAAAAGAAAATTAAAAGGATGGCGGATTGATAATATGTTAAAAGAGTATTTTGAAAGAAAAAAGTATATTAAGAAAGCTAAAGAAAAATATCTTAATAAAATGAAAGATTTGGGTATTACTAATTTTTATAACTTTGGTGATACTAGAACAGATGATACATTCTTTGTTACTTTAGATAAAGATATATGAAAAGTCTGCTACCGTGAAAGAGATAGTGTAAATGTTTTGAAAAGTTTTAATAATGAAGACGATGCTTTTGACTATTAAAAACATAATAAATGAAAATATTAAAAAAAGTTAAAAAAGGTGACTGAATTCTATTCAAACTGCACGGATTTACAAAAAAATTAAAATTAACAACTAAATACCCGAAAAATAAGGCTCGGTTGTTAATTTTTTCTTGCATTTTTTCTAAAATGTGGTAATATATTGTTGTGTTTGAAATTTTCTTCCACGCAAAAAAGTGTACGAAATTAGTCATTTTTAAAACTAAGTGCACGCCCATTAACTATTATTTGTGAATTAATTGGTTTGTTTGCCTACGAACGTTCAAGAAGAAATTCCTCTTGAACTATCGTAGAAACTTATTATTCAATATTGTTTTCTAAGTCTTCTAATATTTCATCTATATAAGATGATGTTAACAAATGAAATAATGAGTAAAAAGTGTCTTTTGAAATGTTATGTTCTTGTAACATCCTTAATGTTATTGCTTCGTAAGTTTTAACATCATTATTTGCACTTTTTAGCATATCAATAATATCTTTTAAAGTAACATTGCCAATAATAGGATGAAAATAGATGACTGTGTCTTTGATTTTGGGTTTATTATTCATGGTTATCACCTAGAATATTTTTTAAAGACATATTTACATTATCTGGTTCTATATAAGAACAATTTAGTTTTCTTATTAGATCCGGATATTTTTTTAATGTTAAATTGTATGGTGTTTTTCCATTTAATGAATCTCTTGGTATAGCATTAATATTATCTTGTAATCTTTTTACTATATCATCATTTAAAACATTGAAAGATGTTCCTTTCGGAAATACTCTTCTTATATATTCATGATTAACTTCAACTCCATGTTTTTGATATGAAGAATACGGATCACAATAAAATAAATTAGATACCTTTTTATTATTTTCATAGTCCATTTCAAAGTTTAAGACATCAAAAAATTCACTACCATTATCTGTTAAAAAGATTCTAAATACTTTAGAGTATAGCTTAATACCTAAAGTATTTTTTAAATATATAATTTTTTCATAATTGATTGACTAATATTTAATATTTTAGTAAAATTAAATTATAGAGTAAATAATAGAGGTGTATTTTTATGCAAATTGGGTTTGATAATGATAAATATGTTAAATTGCAAAGTAAAAAAATAAGAGAGAGATTTAAATTATTTGATAAATTATATTTAGAAGTTGGAGGGAAATTATTTGATGATAGTCATGCATCAAGAGTACTTCCGGGATTTAAAAATGATGTTAAGATAAATATGTTTAAGGAATTAAAGGATGAATTAGAAATTATTTTTTGTATTAATGCCGGCGATATTGAAAGAAATAAAATAAGAGGAGAATATGGTATCACTTATGATAATGAATTATTAAAACTTATTAATTGTTCTAAAAAAATGGGCTTTAGTGTTAATAGTGTGGTAATAACTTTATATGAGAATCAAGTTAGTGCAGATAAGTTTATTAAGAAGTTAAATAGAAATGGTATTAAGACTTATATTCATACTTTTACGAAAGGGTATCCAACGGATGTTGATATGATTGTTAGTAAAGAAGGGTATGGTGCTAATCCTTATATTGAGACTACGAAGCCTTTAATATTAGTTAATGCACCTGGTCCGGGTAGTGGTAAACTTGCTACTTGTCTATCACAGATATATCATGAAAATTTAAGGGGAGTTAATGCTGGATATGCTAAATTTGAAACATTTCCGGTATGGGATTTACCTCTTAAACATCCTGTTAATTTAGCTTATGAAGCTGCGACAGCGGATATAAAAGATGTTAATATGATTGATCCTTTTCATCTAGAAAAATATAATATAAAGGCCGTAAACTATAATAGAGATATTGAATTATTTCCTGTACTAAAAAGTATTCTTAGTAAAGTATCTAAAAAGGATATTTATAACTCTCCTACTGACATGGGGGTTAATGTAATAGGTAAATGTATTACTAATAATAAAGTAGTAGAGGAAGCAGCTATTAGGGAAATAGTAAGAAGATATTATAATGAAAAAAATAATTATAAGTTAGGATTAAGTGAGGAGTATGCTTATAAAAAGATTAAATTATTAATGAATGAACTTGGAGTAGATGAGTATTATTTAGATGTTGTAAAACCATCTCTTGATAAAAAGAATAAAGAGGGAGTACCAGTAATGGCTATTAAAGTAAATGATAAAATTATTACTGGTAAACAAACAGAATTACTTACCCCTCCTAGTAGTACTATTATTAATGCTATTAAATATTTAAGCGATATTCCTGATGATATAAAATTACTTTCTCCTAATGTACTAGAACCAATGATTAAAATAAAAAAAGAAATAGGTAGTGGTACTAGGTTAACTTTATTAGAGGTACTTACTGCTCTTAGTATTTGCTCTGTTACTAACCCTATGATTGAAAAGGCCTTATCTTATTTAAGCGATTTAAGTGGCGTAGAAGCTCATGCTACTTATATTGTAAGTAATGGAGATAAGAAAACACTAAAGGGGTTAAAGATTAATTTAACCTGTGATAGTGAATACATAGAGTGATGATTTGCATGAAAAAAAGTATATTATTATCATAATATGTAGTATTATATTTTTAATAATAATAAGGTTACTAGCTATATTTGGTTTCTTTTATTTAATTTTTTCTTCATCTAATATTGAAGTAAATACTGATATTAATAAATATAATGTTTATATTGGGGATCGTGCTATTAAAGAATACCGTAATAAATGGGGTATGGATGAAAAAATATTTCCTAGTACAATTAATAGTAATATGAATGTATTAGATTATAAAATGGTATATTATAATCCTAAGACTATGTGTGAATAGAATTAGTAGAAAGAGTAAGTGGTAATGAATTACTATTTATTGTTCATAGTAATTGACCTATTTTAAATAATTATATAAGTGTAACTCTACGCTTTGTATGTATACTTTTTAATTTTTATTTGATATTATTAATTACGAAAAGAGGGATGATAATGAATCAAGAAAAGATAGGTAAATTTATTGCTGAATTGAGAAAAGAAAAAAAATTAACACAACAAGATTTGGCAGATAAATTGGGTGTTACTGATAGGGCAGTTTCACATTGGGAAAATGGTAGAAGATTACCAGATTATTCTTTATTGAAAGATATTAGTAAAGAATTAAATATTTCAATTAATGAATTATTAAGTGGTGAAAGGTTATCAGAAAAAGATATAGAACAAAAGGCTGATGAAAATATAATTAAATTTTCTGAATTGATAAGCTTTAAATCAATGAAATATGGCATAATTGGGATGTCTATTATCTTTATAATTTTGGTTTTAATATCAACATATAAGAATATAAGTCCTGCTCCATTGGTTAGTTTAATTTGCGCATATAATTCTGTAACATTTTTTAGTAGATATAAATTAAATAATGAAAAATCTAGTTTAGTTTCGGGTGTCATGTTAGGAATAACTGTGATATTAAATACAATAGCATTCATATTAAAATAAAAATATATAATTGATTATTCTAATAAAAGTATGTTTATTTGTGAAACAAATAAACTGTTAATCATAAGGCATACAAATAATATACATTATAAAAAGCGAGTAATTCGCTTTTTTTCTATTTATTAACTTTAATACTATTATAGAATAGGGGTAGTAAGATATAGTTATTATCCTGTAAGTATTCTATTGCTTTTGGTAGTATAGATATTGTTATATTACTATAATCATGAAATAATACTACTTCAATATTTTCATTAATTGAATTAGTGAAATTATTCCATGCTACTGTTGTATTAGGTAAATATCCTCCGTCACCATCATTAGCGGTCCAATCGGCCCAACCATATCCTAAATTTCTAAGTTCATTGATAATACTTTCTTTTAACCCTCTAGCGGTAGAACTACCTCCTGGAAATCTTACTATATTTGTTTTTACTCCAGTTCTTTCTTCAATTAATGTTTCTTGCCTTTTAACATCAGAAATAAATGAAGTAGTACTATTATATAATCCTCTAAAGATAGCATGAGTATAAGTATGATTAGCTATCGTATGACCAAGATCAACTTCTTTCTTATATGTTTCAGCACATGAATAGTTATTATTATCATAACAAATATCTTTATCTAAACCAATTGTAAAGAAAGTAGCTTTAACTTTATACTTATCTAAGATATCAAGTACTTCATCAGTAGAGAGATATGGCCCATCATCAAAAGTAAGATAAGCTATTTTATAATTAGATTCACTATTAGTAATTTTATCTTCTAATTTACTAGCTAGACTAAATACTTCTTCTTTCAATTTAATAATTTCTTCTTCGATATTATTTAAAGTATTTTCGTTATATTCTAGTTCTTTTTTAATATCTAGTTCTTTAGTATATTCTTTATTTAAAATATTTATTTTACTATTTAATTCTTTATTATCTTTTAATATATTATTATATTCTAAATATTCATTATAAGTAAAATATAATAATATAGATAAAGAAATAGTAAGTAATATAAGTACTAAGATAATGCCTTTACTAGTTTTTCCTTTGTTTCTTTCCATACTTCTTCTTCCTTCAATATATTTTCTTTATCTTTTTTAATACTATCTATTCTATCTTTATTATTAGTATTTTCTTCTTTAATAGTAGTATTATTACTAGTAATATTATCTATTTTTTCTTTTAATTTATTATTTTCTTTTGATAAAGTATTTGACTTATATGTAAAGAAAATAAATATACCTAATGTAATACTAAATACAAAGGTTAAAATTACTAATAGTATTTTTCTCATCTAAAACACCTCTATTATTAGAATAAAGCAATAATATAAAAATAGCAATATTAAAAGAGATATTTTTAAAAATTTTATTCTATTATAAATGTTTTTTAATAAGATTAAATAGGTGAATTAGATGAAGAAATTATTATTAATTTTATTATTAGCAATTATATTTGTAGGAAGAGTAAATGCTAGTACTAGTAGTGCTCATTCTTATATATTAATGGATGCTAATACTGGTAGAGTACTTCTTTCTAAAGATAAAGATTCAAAGAGATTAATAGCTAGTATTACGAAGATAATGACTAGTGTTCTTGCTATTGAGTCTGGTAAATTAGATGATTTAGTAGTAGTAGATTCTTCAATTAAGAAGGCATATGGATCTGGTATTTATATTGAAGAAGGAGAAGAAATATCATTAAGGGATTTAATATATGGTCTTATGTTAAGATCTGGTAATGATGCCGCGAGTATGATTGCATCTTATGTTGGAGGTAGTGAAGAAGAATTTGTAAGAATGATGAATAATAAAGCTAAAGAAATTGGTATGAAAAATACAACTTTTTATAATCCAAGTGGCCTTCCTACTCCTAGGGGTAACTATTCATCGGTTTATGATATGGCTCTTCTTACAAGGTATGCAATGAAATATGATGTATATAGAGAAATAGTAAGTACTAAGAAGTATAAGGTAACTACTAATAAAAAGACATATATATGGAATAATAAAAATAAATTACTTAAGTATGACTTTATTACTGGGGGTAAAACTGGCTATACAGAAGAATCAGGTAGAACCTTGGTATCTAGTGCCAATATTAATAATATGAACTTAATTGCTGTAACTATAAGAGATTCTGATGATTGGAATACGCATTTAGAACTATATAATTATGCTAAAGATAATTATGATTCTTATAAAGTGTTAAATAAAGATAAATTTGTTTTACCAGGAGAGTCTTATTATATTAATGATACTCTATATATAAATAATGATGTATATATAATGCTCAAGAAAGAGGAAACTAAGTATCTTACTAGCCATATTATTCTAGATAAGAAGGATAATATTAAAAATAATGAAAAAGTAGGGGTAATAAAAATATATTTAGATAATAATTTAATAGATGAAGAAGATATTTTTATAATTAAAAATAAAAAAAGAAAAGAAAATAATAGTTTTTTTACGAAGATAAAAGAGTGGTTTAATGATTAATTATATATGGTCTTTCTTTATCTTAATAGGAGTATTTTACTCTATCTATAAAGGAGATGCTAATTTATCTAATACTCTTCTTACTAGTGGTAAAACTGCAATAGATATGATATTTAGTATAGGTAGTATTATTTGTTTATGGCTTGGTATTATGAATATTGCTAAGAAAAGTGGACTTCTTGATATTCTATCTAATAAATTATCACCTTTAGTTAGATTATTATTTCCCGAAATCCCTAAAGGAGATCCTGCGATTGGTTATATATCTTTGAATATTGTTATGAATATGATGGGACTAGGGAATGCTGCTACTCCTTTTGGATTAAAGACAATGAAAGAACTTAAAAGATTAAATAATAATAGTGATGTTGCTTCTAGAAGTATGATTACTTTTTTAGTTATTAATACGGCATCTGTTACTATTATTCCAACAACAGTTATTAGTTTAAGAGTCTTAAATGGTTCTTCTAATCCTAATGAAATAATAAGTTCGTGTATTATAACTACTTTTTTATCAGTAGTACTTGCTTTAATAATAGATAGATTATTCTATTATCTATGGAGAAAAAGATATGTCTAATTATTTAGTACCAATAATGGTTGTGTTTATAATTATATATGGACTATATAAAAAAATTGATATTTTTGATACTTTTATCGAAGGGGTAAAAGAGGGAATAAATGTAACTTTTAAATTATTTCCTACAATATTTGCAATGGTAATAGCAATTACAATACTTACTAATAGTAATATATTACTTGATATTGGTAAATTATTAAATCCATTATTTAAGTTTCTTTCTTTTCCTAGTGAAGTACTTCCTCTTGCTTTAATGAAACCGGTATCTGGCTCTAGTTCAATAGTTATATTAAATGATATATTAAGTAGATATCATCCTGATTCTTATATAGGCAGAATATCTAGTGTTATAGGAGGCTCTACTGATACTACTATTTATATTATTTCGTTATACTTTGGTAGTATTGGTATTAAGAAAATAAAGTATTCATTAGTAGTAGGTTTAATAGCAGACTTATTATGTATTATAATATCAATAATCGTTATTAATATTTTGTTTTATTAAGGAGGTAAGTCTCTTTTTTTAATTAAAATCTATTGTTAAAAGAAAAAATATGTGGTATCATTAAGAAGAGAATGAGGTGTGATATGAAAAGTGAAGATACACTTATGTTTGATGCAAATGAAGTAAATGAAAAGTTAATTAAAAGTACTCTTGAAGATGCGGTTGAAGCACTTACTGAAAGAGGATATAATCCTATTAATCAATTAGTAGGATATATTATATCAGGAGATTTAGGTTATATTTCTTCATATAAAGAAACAAGAAATAAATTATCTAAAATAGATAGATCTACTTTAGTTGAAGTAATACTTAAAGAATATTTAAAATGAGATATTTGGGAATAGATTTAGGTAGTAAAACAATAGGTCTTTCTATTTCAGATGAAACCTTAACCATAGCATCTGCTTATAAAACAATTTTTTTTGAGAATGAAGATTATACTGGTACTGTTAGTGAAATAATGGATATCGTAAAAGAAAATAATATTAAAAAGATTGTTATGGGATTACCTAAGAATATGAATAATACTCTAGGAGAAAGAGCATTAATTACTTTAGAGTATAAAAACTTATTAGAGAAGGCTCTTGATATGGAGATTATTATGATAGATGAAAGATTAACTTCAGTTATATCAAATAGTATCTTAATAGAAGCAGACTTATCTCGTAAAAAAAGAAAGAAAAAAGTGGATAGTGTAGCGGCTCAAATAATATTACAAGACTATCTAGATAAGGAGAAGAATAGTGGAAGAGAATAAATTTAAAATAATTGATAAAAAGGGAAAAGAAATTGAATTTGAAGTATTATTTACTTTTGAATCAGATGAAACAAAGAAAAACTATATGGTCTATACCGATAATACTAAAGATAAAGATGGAAATACAAGAGTATATGCATCAGTATTTGTACCAAATAAAGAACCTTTAGAACTTTTACCAGTTGAGACAGAAAGAGAATGGAAGGTCATTGAGACAATCCTTGAATCTATTCAAGATGAAAACAAGAAAGAAAAAGAAGAGAACGAGTAGTAATAATAATTTGGTAGGAGAAAAAAAGAGGTTTAAGAATGTTTTATTAGCATTAATAGTGATGTGCTTTTTTGGGGTGTTATCAATTGTAACTTTCTATTTTATAAATATGAGAAAAGTATCGAATGATAGTACTCCGAAAGATATTGTAATTGAAAGTGGAGTAAATGGATATGTAGGTAATATTGCTAAGACTTTAAAGAAAGAAAAATTAATTAGAAATATTACAATGTTTAAAATATATGCTAGATTAAGTGGTAAAACGAATTTAAAAGCTGGAAGTTATCAGTTATCTGAAAATATGGGAGTTAAGAAGATTATCGATATATTAAGTGAAGGAACTAAAAGAAATCCTAATGAGATATCTATTACTTTTAAAGAAGGAAATAATGTTAGAAAATTTGCACTTAATGTTAGTGAAAAGACAAATAACTCCTATGAAGATGTAATGAATATTATGAATGATAATGACTATATTGATAGTTTAATTGAAAAGTATTGGTTTCTTAGTAATGATATTAAGAATAAAGATATATTTTATCCTCTAGAGGGTTATCTATATCCTGATACTTATGCTTTTAATAATAAAGAAGTATCTGTAAAAGATATAATTACTAAGTTATTAGATGAGATGGATAATAAATTATCTAAATATAAAGATGATATTAATAATAGTGAGTATAGTATTCATGAAATAATATCTCTTGCTTCCGTAGTAGAATTAGAAGTAGCTAATCCTGATGATCGAAAGGATGTTGCTGAAGTATTTTTAAATAGATTAGATTCTAAATCATATCCAACGCTTGGTAGTGATGCTTCTTCATATTATGGAGCAAAGATTGATGATTGGAAGAATAATCCGCTTACTTATAAAGAACTAAATGATTGTACAAATAAGTATAATACAAGATGTTCTAGTAATATAGGTATACCAGTGGGACCAATTTGTAATCCTTCGATTGAATCAATTGAAGCAGTGCTTCACCCTAATGAACATAGTTATTATTACTTTGTAAATGACTGTGAAGGTAAACTATATTTAAGCGAAAATGAAACAGTACATAATAATACAATAAATAAATTAAAACGAGAAAAGAATTGGTGCGCTTAGCACTTTTTTCTTTTAGATTGGTTTACATTTATCCTATATTTTGATATACTATCTTTGTAATTTTAAGGAGGAGGCAAAACTATGGATGAATGGGAAATGGATGAAAGAAGAAAAGAAGGAAGAAAAAGAATTGCTGATTTAGCGGCTAGAAAGTATGATGAGGCAAACCCCGAATATATGGGAGAACGGGGAGAACGAAGAAGAAAAGAATATATTGAATTAATGGTTAGAAGCTATGATATGAGAGTCCGTGATAGCGGTGGCTTTTATGCAATGCCTACACTCTATAGACCATATAATCGTGAAAGGTGTGTGTATGCACGCATTAAGCGAAAATAATAATGCATCAGATTCTGTTCTATCCAAAGGATCTGATTTGAAAAAAAGCTTAAAAAGGGAAAAGTAGATTTAATAATTAAAAAGTGCGCATAGCACTTTTTTCTTTTACATTAGTTTACAAATATTTTATATTTTGATATACTATAGTAAAGTTAGTAATATAAAGGAGGTTAATTACAACTTAGCGCCAGACTAGAAATAGTTAACGAGGAAAGTAGTTATCGAATATTCGGCGGATGCTACTTTGGGTTTATATGCTCATTAGGTTATTATCAAAAAGCAAAATTAAAATTGTAACAATATAATAACTGAATATAAGATAGGAGTTAAATATTATGTGTGGCATAGTAGGTTATGCAGGGAAAAATAAAGGTATATCTAAGGTAATGACAGGCCTTAAATCCTTGGAATATCGTGGTTATGATTCTTCAGGTATTGCATATATGAAGAATGGTAAGATAAACATTATTAAAAAAGAAGGACCTATAGTAAATTTAGATAGTTGTCTAGATTATAATGAAGATATTGATATTGCAATATCACATACAAGATGGGCAACACATGGGGTAGCAAATGATATTAATGCTCATCCTCATAGACAAGGAAAAATAACTCTTGTCCATAACGGAATAATAGAAAATTATAATGAATTAAAGAAAGAGTTAATAAGCAAAGGTTATACTTTTAAGAGTGATACCGATACAGAAATAGCTTCGGCTTATTTGGATTATATATATAATAAAACAGGTAATATATTAGAAAGTTTATCAGAACTTACTAATATTTTAAAGGGAAGTTATGCTTTTAATATTATTTGTGATGATGAACCAGAAGTAATATATGGTATGAGAAAGGATAGCCCATTAATTGTAGGATTAGGAGATAAAGAGAATATCTTGGCTAGTGATATACCTGCAGTACTTCATATTACCAATAAATATGTATTATTGGATAATTATGATATTGTTAAACTAACTAATGATAAAGTATTATTTTATAATAAGAATTTAGAAGAAATAAAGAAAGAAGTAAAAGAATTTACTTTTGATAAAGAATCTATTAGTAAAAATGGTTATGATCATTTTATGTTAAAAGAAATAAATGAAGAAGCTGATGTTGTTAAAAAACATTTAAATCTATATACAGAAAATGATAAGGTAAAAGATATTTTTGATTTAAGTAAATATAAAAGTATTGATATTGTAGCCTGTGGTTCTGCTTCTTTTGCAGGTCAAATAGGTAAATATTATATTGAAAAATATAAAAATATTAAAGTAAATGTTTATTATGCATCAGAATATAGATATCAAAAGAATTTCTTTGATAAAGACACTTTAGTATTATTAATATCTCAATCAGGAGAAACCGCGGATACATTAGCGGCATTAAAACTAGCTAAAGAAAATAATATTGATACATTATCTATTGTCAATAGAAAAGATTCTTCTATTGCTAGAGAATCAAAGTATGTAATATATACTGAAGCAGGTATCGAAATAGCGGTAGCTACTACTAAAGCATATTTATCACAAATAATCGTCTTATTATTAATGGCTGTCAAAGATACTAAGTATGAAGAAAAAGCTATTAATGATTTAAAACTACTACCTAATTTAATTACTAAATATATAAATGAATATGATTATCAAAGTATAGCTAAAATCGTATCCGAAAAAGAACATGTTTTCTATTTAGGAAGAGGAATAGACTATTATTTAGCTATGGAAGGTAGTTTAAAATTAAAAGAAATATCATATATTCATAGTGAAGCCTTTCAAGCAGGAGAGTTAAAACATGGTAGTATTTCTTTAATAGATAAAGATTTTGGAGTAATATCTATTGTAACCGATAAAACAATTAGTGATAAAACAATAAGTAATCTAAAAGAAGTATCTTCAAGAGGTGCTAAGGTAATAGCAATTACTAATATTAGGGAGGACTTCTATGACTATAGTATTGAAATAGATGACTATGATGAAATATTAAATCCATTATTAGTAATAGTACCAATGCAAATGCTTGCTTATAATGTAGCTAAATTAAAAGGTTGTGATATTGATAAACCTAGAAATTTAGCTAAATCAGTAACTGTAGAGTAGCAAAAACTACTCTTTTTTTTGACAAATACTTTTGTTTGTGTTATAGTATTTGTTACTTAAGGGGGTTATTAATGATATTTTATGATAAAGAAGGAAAATCTTACTCATTTAATATATCTAAAGATGATTACTTTGATTATGGCTCTACTTCAAAAGTATATAGAATAAATAGTGATGAATGTTTAAAAGTAATGGATAAAGATTCAGTAATGTATTTTAAAGAAGAACTATATGATGAAATTAAAAGTTTATCGTTAGATAGTTTGGTAAAATTAAGTATTCCATTTTATCAAGATGGTAAGATTAAAGCATATACTATGGAGTACTTAGAAAAAAGTAAAAAAAGTATATTAGATATGCATACTGAGTATTTATTGGATAATTTACATAGTTTATATAAAGATATTCTTGTTTTAGCTAAACATTTAATTGTTACAAGTGATTTATATCATAGAAATATTGTAATAGGGGACTCTGGGATAAAACTAATTGATTTTGATGGATACTTAAAAATGTCTTTTGATAGTGATATATTAAAACAAAATATATTAAAACAAAATATATTAAAACAAAATATATTAAAACAAAATATAGCTTATTTACTTTATGCTTTTAAAAGATTATTCCAAGAAGAATTAATAGCAAAAGGATTTGAATTAAATGATGTTTTTTGGAATAATATGACAAGAAATAAATATTTAAATTATTTATTTGATTGTAATGGATATAAAGAAGAACCTGCTAAAGTATTAGAAAGAAAAATGATAGGAACTAAAACTCCTATGGAATTATTTGATAGAAAGTGGAATAAATAAGTACTTGTCTTTTTGTATAAAAATATGTTATTATACATATTGATGAAGGAAATTTCATACAATAAAAAAGGAACACTTGATACGCTTTGTTGAGTGCAACCATATTTTATATAGTTGCCTAAATCAATTGCTGAGTTAGGCGTTTCTTTTTATATTAATACTATATATAGTAAAAATACTAATAGGAAGATAAGTATGAAAAGAGTTAAGATTAAAAAATCTTTTTAAACATAAGTTGTGTTAAACTTTATGACTG
>DFLL01000040.1 GCA_002375205.1 Caryophanales bacterium UBA3620 | reverse complement strand
TCCATACTCTTCAATTACATCCATCGGATCTATTCCATTACCTAGACTCTTACTCATCTTTCTACCTTGTTTATCTATAATAAGTCCATGAATTAAGCAATCTTTAAATGGTCTAATACCCAAAAATTCTAATCCTTGGAATGTCATTCTATTAACCCAGAAAGGAATAATATCATAACCAGTAACAAGTACATTATTAGGATAATATCTTCTAAGTAATTCGGTATCTTCCGGCCAACCTAAAGTGCTAAATGGCCATAAGGCTGATGAAAACCAAGTATCAAGTACATCAGAGTCTTGTACCCATCCATCACCATTAGGAGCTTCCACTCCAACATATACTTCATCACCTTTATACCAAGCAGGAATTCTATGACCCCACCATAATTGTCTCGATATACACCAATCATAAGTAATTTCCATCCAGTGATTCATAGTCTTTTCATATCTACTAGGAACAAAGTTAACTTTTGTATCCTTATTTTTCTGATTAGCAAGAACTCTATCTGCTAGTGGTCTCATCTTAACAAACCATTGTTTAGATAAATAAGGTTCTATCATAACATCACTTCTCTCGGAGAAACCAACATTATGACTAATAGGTTCAATACTTATTAGTAGTCCTTCTTCTTTTAAATCTTCTACTACTTTATCCCTACATTCAAACCTGTCTAATCCATTATATTTACCAGCATTCTCATTCATTGTACCATCAGTATTCATAACAATAATTCTCTCTAAATTATGTCTATTACCAACTTCAAAGTCATTAGGATCATGAGCAGGAGTAATCTTAACTACACCAGTACCAAACTCCATATCAGCATGCTCATCTGCTATTACTGGTATCTTTTTATTAACTAAAGGTAAAATAACATTCTTACCAATATATTCCTTATATCTATTATCTTCTGGATTAACAGCAACAGCAGTATCACCAAATAAAGTCTCAGGTCTAGTCGTAGCAACTTCTAAGTAGCCATCTTCTCCCTCAATCATATATTTAACATGATAGAAGGCTCCTTCGACATCTTTATAGATAACTTCTTCATTAGATAAAGCTGTTTTAGCAGCAGGATCCCAGTTAATTATTCTTTCTCCCCTGTAAATTAAGCCTTTGTTATATAAATCTACAAATACTTTTTTAACAGCATTAGATAATCCTTCATCTAAAGTAAATCTCTCTTTAGTATAGTCTAGAGCAAGACCTAACTTAGCCCACTGTTTATGAATGTTTTCGGCATATTCTTCTTTCCAAGACCAAGCAACTTTAAGCCATTCTTCTCTGTCCATACTTCGTGGATCTATTCCTTCACTCCTAAGTTTCTTATCAATTTTAGCTTGCGTAGCAATACCAGCATGATCCATACCTGGAATCCATACAGCATCAAATCCTTGCATCTTCTTATATCTAATTAAAATATCTTGTAAACTAGTATCCCAAGCATGACCTAAATGTAATTTACCCGTAACATTAGGAGGAGGAATAACAATACAAAAAGGTTCTTTACTCATATCATTCGAAGTAAAATAACCCTTTTCTTTCCATATATTATATTTATCTTTTTCCACTTCTAAGTGGTTATATTTTTTATCAAGCATATACAGCACCTATCCTTTTATCAATATAGTTATTTAATACCATTGTAAGTTGTTTAAAAAACTTTTCTGTATCATCATTCTCAAAAGTAAGCATATCAAATAACTTAGCCACATAATCATTTTGTTTAAGTAAATAATAAGAATATTTATAATTAAACGAATACATCTTAGAAAGTAGTGCTAATACACTATCTGAATTATTTTCACATACCTTGTTATTAATAGTCTTAAACTTCTTAAAATCATTATAAACGAGTGCTTTTGGATACTCACTTATTCTAGTATCTACATAAGGATAATTAACAAATAATCTAAAAGAATCTAAGTTATGAGCATCCTTTACAATAGCACAAATATGTTTAGTTTTTTCATCAATATCTCTAGGAAATCCATTTTTATCAATACCATATATAGCCATCTTAATAATATCATCATATGTAGTATCTTTCGTTATATCTCTAATAATTCCTTTATTAAATAATATATCAAGCGATCTTTCACTAATATCATCATCATCTTCATTTATTCTATAATTAGGAGTCTTAGAAAAATTAGCTAATTCATGGAATAGAGATATTAGTTCTATAACTGCTATCTCTTCTTCAGTAAATATACCAAGACCTGTAGCAAGTTCTTTAGCTATTTCCATTACTTTAAGAGAGTGAAAATATCTAGATTTAATATTAACATTATTCATATCATATTTTCTAACATATTGTTCGAATATTTTCATAATCCTACTACTCTTCATATACTATCTCCTTTTTGTTAATATAAGTATATACTAAAAACATATATTTTTCAAGATATTTAGATATAAAATAATAGTCATTCTTTGGTAATATTTTACATTTATTTAACCGCTTCGCTACCCAAAATAACTTCGTTATTTTTCCATAACCCATTAGTAGAAGAATTCTTCTATCAAGATATGATACTAGATAGATAAATTTTTTCTTATTTTGTAAAATAAATCTTTCTCAAAATGTAAAATAGATATCAATAATGAGAAAAACAAGTATAACTACTTGCTTTTTTTATAAAATAATCATATAATGTATTTGGAAAGAGAAATTTATCCATAATAAAAATGTGGATAACACCTATTTTTTCAAGGTGTTCTCTCCATAGTTGATATGGAGGCACCCCCTGGGTGCCCCTTTTTATTTTGTATGATTATTCTTACTTATTACAGCAAGAAGAATTAGTACTGTTATAGCATAAGCCAAAACAAGTTCCACTTACTTAAACCCCCTTTACAAGTTGGTTTCTTCAGCATACAATCACCCCTCCCTTCTATTACAAAAAGAGGAGAGAACACCATAAGTGTTATCCACATCAAACATTATATCATTTATAATAACTATGTCAATACAATTTTAGACATATTTTTATTTTACTTATAAAGCCTTTAAATATAATGGTTTATCAATTTCAAAAAAGCATACAGATGTATAAAATAAATATCAAAATTAATCGATATTGATTTTCTTTTAATCATATTGAAAAAAATAATATTAAATGATATAATTACAATAGAAAAAGGAGGTAAAAAATGAATGTTTTTAAATGGATTAGTCAAAATTGGATGGAATATTTTCCTTATGTTTTTGCTTCTGCAGTAATTACTTTTGTTTGGTGTATTATTCGAGAAAATCTTGATATGCTTCCAGGTAAGCAAGAAAAAGCAAAAGCAAAGGCAATTAAACTTGGACATGTAGTTAGTGCTTATTATGTGAAATCGTATATTAATAAAAGTGATTATAGAAGTGCTGAATATAGGCAGAAAATTTGTGTATATAACTATGAGTGTAATGGTAAGAAATATAAATATCAGATTCTTTCTGACTATCCTCCAGAGTCAATAGTACTATATTATGTTAGAAATCCAAAGAATGCCAGACCTGAAGGAGCTATGGCTTCAAAGGATAGGCATTGGATTGTAAGATTTTTTGTAATATTGGCTATTATAATTATTATAATGAAGTTTTTTTAAATTAATTGTGATAATTAATTATTAAAGTGGTTTTTATAATAAATAAAATTAAGACTTTCAAGGAAATCTATTTTTGAACTATGTATTCATTATGATTAATTGTTATTCTTCTAGAAGACAATGGAGAAACAAAATATCTTTTCGGGAAGCGAAGTGGTTAAATAATAATCAATACCAAACTAATCGGTATTGATTTTCTTTTTTTCGTTATCAATAATATTTTTAATGTCTATTACTGCTTTATCCACAGTATTGTTGATAACTGTGTAGTCATATTTATCTTTATAAGTAATTTCATTCTTAGCAATATTGAGTCTATTAATAATATCTTCTTCTGAATCAGTATTTCTATTTCTAAGTCTCTTTTCTAACTCTTCAAATGATGGAGGCATAATGAAGATACTAACAGCTTCTGGAAATACTTTTTTTATCTGAAGAGCACCTTGTACGTCGATATTAGCAAAGACATTGATTCCCATATTTATTTTATCAAAGACAAAGTCTTTTAAAGTACCATAATAGTTATTATTATATTTAGCATATTCTAAGAATTTATCATTCTTAATATAATCTTCAAAAGTATCAATATCTCTATAGAAGTAGTCTTCTCCTTCTACTTCACCCTCTCTTCTTTTTCTAGTGGTCATCGATACTGAATATATACCATATTCTTCTTTTACTAGTTCATCTATGAGAGTATCTTTACCTACTCCAGATGGTCCTGATACTACTATAAATACACCTTTATTCATAAATTTTCTCCTATTCTAATACTTTAATATTATTAACAATTACCTGATATTTATCATATCTTTTTTCTACTCTACCAAGTATTTCTATAATATTCCCTTCTTTAATATTATTAAATCTTTTATATGTACTAGGAAACACTGTTAAATCAATATCACCATATTCATCATTACCTTTAATAAAAGCCATAACATCATTATTCTTCGTCGTGGTCTCTCTAATCTTACCAATCATAACTACTAGTTTAATATTCTTATCAAAATAATTATTTATATTCATAGAAGTAATAATATATCCTTCTCTATATTTACTAATAGGATGTTCTGTTAAATAAAATCCCACCCCCTTAAGTTCTAGATTAATAAGTTCATTCTTATCATACTCAGGATATTCTTCAATAACAGGCTTTTCTACTTCGATAAGAGACATATCACTAGCTATCTCAGCATAATTAAGAACATTATCTAATGCTTCATTAAGTGATCTTTTATTATGCTCGAATGGAAAAGCACCAGCATTAATTAAATTAGTAAGAACTCTTTTATTAACACCACTTTTATTCATTCTAACTACGAAGTCACAAAAATCAGTAAATAATCCTTTTTCTCTTTCTTTAATAATGTCATTAGATATAGATGTACCAACACTTGCAATAATTGATAAAGGGCATCTTATATTTCCACTTTCATCTACATAATATAAACTTCTACTATCATTAACAGAAGGACTTAAAATTTTAATACCAGCTTTTCTAGCTCTATTTAAATAAGTATTAGTTTTATACTCGTTACCAATAGCATTACTAAGTAATCCACATATAAAGTATTTAAGAAAGTATGCTTTAATAAAAGCCATTTTATAAGCTATAATAGCATAAGCTACTGAGTGTGATTTATTAAAACCATAATTAGCAAATTTAAGGATCATATCATATACCTTTATAGCTATTTCTTCAGGATATCCATTCTTAATAGAACCTTCGATAAACTTAGGTTTTTCTTTTAGTAATA
This sequence comes from Caryophanales bacterium UBA3620, assembly GCA_002375205.1. Classification (GTDB taxonomy): domain Bacteria; phylum Bacillota_I; class Bacilli_A; order RF39; family UBA660; genus CAG-302. The sequence goes on along the minus strand of DFLL01000040.1, from coordinate 53,025 downwards.
TCTCTTCTTTTTTCTTTGACATTGCTCTTCTTAGTACATCAGCTTCTCCAAAAGAATAACCAGCCATCTTTCTAACAATTTGCATAATCTGTTCTTGGTATACAATAACTCCATAAGTCGGAGATAGTATTTCTTCTAAATCTGGATGAATATAATCGATCTTTTCTTTTCCTTCTCTTCTTCTTATGAAAGTATCAATATTATCCATGGGTCCAGGTCTATATAAAGCAAGAGCAAGCGATATATCATCAAAAGTTTTTACCTTTAATTTCTCCAAAAATCTCTTCATACCAGGAGATTCAAATTGAAAGATACCATCTGTATCCACATTATAAAAGACCTCTAATGCTTTCTTATCATTCATTGGTATTCTATCAAAACTAATATTAATCTTTTCAGTCTTTTTTATTTCATCTATAACATTACTAATAAGAGTAAGATTGTCTAGTCCTAAAAAGTCCATTTTAAGTAAGCCTAAAGGCTCTAAATAATCCTTTGAAAAAGCTGTAGTATATATACCTAACTGATTTTTATATAAAGGAATAATATTATCGATATCCGTATTACTCATAACGACACCCGCAGCATGTACAGATATATGTCTAGGAAGACCTTCTAGTTTTAGAGCAATCTTAAAGAGTCTTTTATATTCATCTTTCGTATTAATTAAGTTATAAAATCTTGAGTCTTTTACATAAGAACTTTTTAAATCTTTTGTAATAATACCCTTTGCAATATCATCGATAATAGGCTGACTAATATTAAAGACTCTTCCTAGATCTCTAATAACTTGTTTAGCTCCCAGTGTATTAAAAGTAATAATACCCGCTACTTTCTTTTCACCATATTTATTCGTAACATAATCTATTACTTGATTTCTCTTTATACTATCAAAGTCAACATCAATATCGGGCATAGTAACTCTTTCTGGATTTAAAAATCTTTCAAATAACAAATCATATTTAATAGGATCTACATCTGTTATACCAATTGAATAACTAACAAGACTTCCCGCAGCAGATCCTCTTCCAGGACCTACTAAGATATCATTAAATTTAGCATATTTAACATAATCCCATACTACTAAAAAGTAATCACAAAACCCCATTTTTTTAATAACATCTAGTTCATACTTAAGCCTGTCTGAATATTCTTTCGTAACATTACCATTAAGCCTTTTATTTAATCCCTTATTACATAAATTAGTTAAGTATTCATAAGAATCAATATCTTTATCATAGATAGGAAGAAGTCCTTCTTTGTATTCTAATGTAACTGTGCATTTATCACTTATATATTTCATATTCTGTAAAGTATCATTATCAACCAAATTTTCATATTCTTCTATACTAAGTAAATGCTTGTTCTTATGAGTACCAAGTTCTACCTCTCCTAGTCTCTTATCATCTCTAATCATATATAAATAATCCAAATATTTATAGTCATCTTTGTCTATATAAGAGACATCATTTATAAATATTTTTCTCTTAGTAGTATCTATAATTTTTCTTTCTTCTAGTGTACTATATCCTATAAAACTATCTTCAAATACATTAAATATATCTTCATTAAAATTGCTAAAAGGCATAATTAAAATAAGATCATCTTTATAAGTATTTAAATCATTAATATCAATATCTCTTTCTGATACAATTGTGGATATCTTAATTAAATTCTTATATCCATTATTATTCTTAGCAAGTAAGATATACCTATTATTAATGCTTTCTATTTCTATACCAATAATAGGTTTAATACCATTCTTCTTACAAGACAAATAAAATTCATAGACACCAAACATATTATTAGAGTCCGTTATAGCTAAAGAAAAATAGCCCATACTTTTAGCTTTTTCCGTTAGCATATCAATCAAGTTTAAACTACTTAAAATAGAATAACTAGATTTAACTTCTAAAGCAGTAAGCATAGGCTACCCCTCCTTGTATAAATAAATTAGTATTTAAGTGAAAAAAATGCAATAACTGCTCCCACTATAGCAATAATAATAGCAAGAGTTATAACACCAACAAATCCAGCAGACCCTTTACCGACATTAGGGTTACCAGTAGCAAATTCTTTTACTTTTGACATCTTTCTCACTTTTGCCCCAGCAGAATTGTTTGCTAAAGTATAATTTTCTGGCATTTTAAGATCACCATCATCACCCTTAATAACCACTTTAGCATTACCATTATTAGCATCGTGTAGTATTGTTTCACTACTACCATCTGGATTAAATTTAAATCCGTAATCTTTCTTCTCCATTTTTATTCCTCACTTTCTTCTATTTTCCGCAATCATTTCTATATTATCAGTCAAATATTTAATTCTCTCTATTATTCTTCTAGCTTTAACTTTACCATCAATATCATTACCAATTAAATGTTCTTCTAGCTCTTTAATAGTTAAATTAGATGTAAAGAATGTTGGTAACTTCTCTTGCATTCTATATTGTAAGATTGTACCAAGTACTTCATCTCTATTCCAATTAGTAACAGTCTCTGCTCCTATATCATCAAGAAGTAATAAGTCACTTTTTCTAACACTATCAAATACCACTTTATAGTCATCAGAAAAGCTTTCTTTTAATCTTCTTAAAAACTCCGGATAATATACGATAGCTACCTTTTTACCCTTTTTAGCAATTTCATTAAAAGTTGCAGCCACTATATATGTTTTACCACATCCAAAGTTTCCTGTCAAGTATAATCCTTTTATATTATTATCAGATTCATATTTTTTAATAAAAGTCGTAAGCCATTTAATCGCTTCTAATCTATTCTTATCATCAGTATATATATCTTTCATCGAAGCATCCATTATCTCCCTTGGCATATCAAAAGATATTATATTTTCTTTATACTTATTATCCTTATCTAATTTTTTCTTATATTTACAAGAAACATATGAAAATACGATGTTATCATTTTCTACACTAGGATAATAGACATGTCCTGTAACACTATTTTTACATTCTAAGATATTTTTACAAGTACTACATCTTTTTAATTCACAGGCACTATCTTTAAATAAAGAAGTATATTTAATTAGTTCTTCTTTAGGAAGTTTACATTTACTAACAACTTTTTTAAAAGTATCATCTTTTAATTCTTCATCAAAGTATTTCTCTAGTTCAATATTAGTAAATCTATTTTGTTCTTTTATTAACTCTTTAACACCTTTCATTATTTATACTCCTTTAAAAGTTCCTCTAATTGATTCTCTTCTCCATCACTTACTTTATTTTTAGATATTTCTTTATCAAACCAATCAGGAGTTTTTACATTTTTAATATCTTTATTAACCGTAGACTTTTTATTTCTTTTCTTAAACTCTTTCTCACATACATTCATAGCTTCTTCAACAGTCTCAATACCAAGTCTTTGCCATTCTCCAGCCAAAGTTTCTGCTAGTCCTCTAGTTAATTTTTTTTCATTGACACTTAGCATATAGTCAATAAGAACATTAACTACTCCTGGTTTTAATTTATAATCAATTAGTAAATCCTCTACTAGTTTAAGATCTCTTCTCGTAGGATCACTACCTTTATTTAAATTAATAAGAAATTCTCTTGGAGATATAGTTTCAAATGTATATATCATCTTAGCTCTTTTCGAAGTATCACCAATAGGTTTCCTTAAATACTCTGGTTGACTATTATCAATTATTGTTGGAAGAACTCCACCATTATCAAATTGATAGTAGTTTCTTGCACTCTTTCTAAGTTCTTCTTTATTAATCGTACCTCTTTCATTAAAACATCCCTTAATAATATTTGACATCTTAACAGCATCAATATCATATATAAAAGATAAGTTAATAATAAGTTCTCTAATCTCTTTCGTAAATACTCTAGAGGTATCAATATTTTTAGGCATTGAACTAATTAAGAAATTAAAATCAAAATTACTATTAATATTAAGTTTTAATTTATTATACTTACGAATATCTTCTAGAGATAAATCATAAGAAGTCATATTAACACTTTCAAATACATCATTAAAATTCTTTGTAATATCTATATAATTACTCGTATTAAATCTAGGTAATTTAAAAGCCTTAATAATATTATCATATTCATTCTTACCTATGTTACTATATAGTACAATATTAAGTATTGGATGGGATAAAAATTCATGGGCACTAGCGGGAGAATATAACTCATATATATAACTATTCGTATTACCTTCTTTAACAAGAGTTTTAATAAGACCAATAGCCTCTAGTTTATGTCTCACCGTCTCTATTTCACTAATCGTCATTCTAAGATTAGATACTAGTTTTTGATGAGAATAATCATTACTAATAATCTCACTATTATCTAAATCAGACCATAAAGAGAAATATAGCATAATAGCATCAGTACCTATTACAGGAAGATATAAATTAGTAAGTATCTTTCTATCTTCATCATGAAGAATAGTCTTATTAATAACAACATAAGAGTCCGCAGGCAGTAGTGTATATCTCTCCATAATATCCCTTTCCTTAAGATAATTGTATAATAAATTACTCTAAAAGTAAATAATAAAACCATCTCTTTTTTTCTTATTTATTTTAACATTAAAAGAAGATATTTTTTCATCAATATCTTCTTTTAAACTCTAGTATGTAAAATATTCATACTTTAAAGATTAATTCATTTATTTAGATAAGTATGATACCATCTTATTTATTTTTTTTTCAAATTATATTCTTTATAATTTGGATTAGTGTAAGTTGAAATATCAAAATCTTTAAGTACATTAGTAGCTAATTCTTTTTCATCTTTAACACTATGTACATCTAAATCAAATGAATTCATTGCTTTAGCAAATACATAATAATTTCTTGGTAGGCATAAATTATTATAATCATAATTATCATATACCAAATGAAAAGTAGGATCATATAAGTACCATTTGTTATTTAAGTATATTTCTAAAAAGATATGTCCTTTCATTAGTTCTTTATTTTCATTATCTTCTTGTATATCTTTTATCCATTCTATACTAGCACTTTCAACATATACGGTAGGTATCCCCTTATGTCTAAGTAGTGGAGATATAGCTAATCCTATATCAGAACATCCAGAAAAAGTTTTTCTATCAAAAATTTGTTCTGCAATAGATTCAAATTTTTTAGTATTCTTATCTCTTGTAAAATATTCATAAAACAATCTATCTAATACTTTTAAATCCTCTACTTTATTTATTTCAGGTATAGACTTAGCAAATTCTATCATAGATTCACTCATTTTACTCTGACCTTCGTTAACTAGAAGGCTATTTATATTACTTCTATTCACTTTATTTACTATTTTCATGATGTAAATACCATTCCTTTATTAATTTGTTTCCAATTTATCACTTTCATTTTTCATAATTAAAAGTAATTCATTAACAGCAGTCTTTACTTTTGTATATTCAGCTTTATCTTGAATAGGTTTAGAAATCACTTCCGGATTATCAGTATATTCATTAATATATATATTTAGTTCCTCTTTGTCATTATAGACATCATCAGTATAAACAATATAGTTCTTATTATATTCATCGCTATAGTAAGTAAGAATAACATCATATTCTTTAGATTTACCATTATTATCTAATGCATTTATTTTCATTATTTAATTTTTCCTTTCACAATATTTACAGTATCTAATTCTTCATCTTGTTTTAAGATAATTCCGCCCCTTTTAGCAAAAGTATTATCCTTTTCTTTCATTTCTTCATATGTGAATATTCCAGATAAATCTAAAATTTCACCTTCATTAGAACATACTGTATAAAACTTTCCACCTCTAGTTTTAAAATTTGGAACCAAATATATATTAATTTTTCTAATTGGCTTATCTACTTTTATTCTTCTTTGTACTTCTAATTCAAAATTAACTATCTTTAACCTATATTTATTATACCAAGTAAACATATCTGTTTTATCAGAGAATCTTGCTTCTTGAAGAAATGGTATATAACCTAATTTTGATACACATTCTAAAAATTCTTTTTCTCTATCTTCAGAAGATAAACCCTTTTTATTATATGTTTGAAGATGTAACAATAATTTTTCTATAAACTGCGGATCAAAAGTTTGAAGTTTATCATATATTACCCTAATATCAATACCATTTTGTGTAAAACACTCTCCATGTTCTGGTATTCTTTTTATTAATTTAATTGTATAGATAAACTCTTTTTTTATATTAGACCATTCAGTAGCTAAATCAAAATCTTGATATTCTTTTAAATTATTGTGTACTATAGTTTCAAAAGAAGGATTTTTAACTTTATGATTAAAATACCACATATACATTTCATCATTGTCAGAAAAATATAATTCACCTTTAAAAGGTATTCTTCCAATTATATTAATTGTCTCAAGAAATTCTTCCTCTTTAGCTTTATCATCTAATACCATTAATCCATAATTACTTAAAATATTATTTATTTCACCAATAAAATCTTTAAACAAACTTGAATTATATATCTTGTTAAACCATATTCTAGCGTCATCTCTATCAGAAAATTTACGCATACCAACTTTAGGCAAATTACCTTCTTCTAAAACAATTTTCTTAAATTCTTCTTTTCTTTTCTCAAATAATTCTCTTTTCATAATAACTCCTATTTAAGTATTATTTCTTTTTCAAATTCAGATAAATCCATACTAATAATTTTAGGATTATCAATTATTAAATTTTTAATATATTCTTTATCATATTTTTTTTCTTTTAAATAATTAATAATATTTTGTAAATCAATAGGGCTTTCTACATAAGTATCAGGGTAAGATATAATTAATTTTTTAATCATATCATTATCCATATCTAATTCATTATTAAATATCTTGTCATAAGCTTCCAATCTATTATTTTTAACAGTAAGCATATCAGGATTTTTTCTAATAACATCAAGTACTTCTTCATGTTCTAATCCTTTTTCAAATAAAAAATTAATATTCTTTTCTATTTCAATGTTATTAGTAGAAAACATATCCTCATTTTCATCTTCAAAAAAATCAATTTCTTTATCATTAAATCCAAATTCTTTTAAATAATAATAAACACTTTCTAACATTACTTATCACCTCTTTGTAATAATTTAATCCTATAATTAATATCATCAGCAAGTTTTCTTATCTGTATTTTATAAAGTTTAATTAATTCATCATATTCTTCTAAAGATATTTCATCTTCATCAATAACATCTTTTTCATAATCATCCTGTAATTTTAATGCTTTATAATAATCATCTAAATTATAAATATTATTCTCCATAATTATGCTCTCTTTCTATTATCCTTTTGATCAATTTCTAATGAATCTTGATAATTTTCTAGTTCTGCTTTTATTTTTCTTAACTTTTTTACCTCAGATGATTTTTTCTTTTTGGCTTCTTGCTTTTGATAATATTCTTCAATACTGTTTACTTTATAATAATTTAATACAGTTTGACGTGCCTTATCATGAAAAGCATTATCTTTTAATACAATAAAAAGTTTGGATAATATAAAATCACGATTAGTTCTCCAAAACTGTCCAATAGGAATATTAGGATGTCTATTAAAAGTTTCATTATTTCCTTTCATTAATATATTGCTATTACCATTATTAAGCATTTCAATAAAAACCTTAGTTTTTGCTTCCAAATCATTACTAAAATTCCACTCATTAATTAATTGCTTTGCAACAATATCACTATCATTAAGCTTGGATAATATAAAGGGGCGATTATTACTCCAAAAGAATCCAATAGGAATATTAGGATGCCCATTAAAAGTTTCATTGTTTTTTTGTATTAATATATTGCTATTACCATCATTAAGCATTTCAATAAAAACCTTAGTTTTTGCTTCTAAATCATTACTAAAATTCCATTCATTAATTAATTGTTTTGCAACAGTATCACTATCTTTAAGTTTAGACACTATGAAGTCGCGATTAGTACTCCAAAACTGTCCAATAGGAATATTAGGATGTCCTTTAAAAGTTTCATTGTTTTTTTGTATTAATATATTGCTATTACCATCATTAAGCATTTCAATAAAAACCTTAGCTTTTGCTTCTAAATCATTACTAAAATTCCATTCATTAATTAATTGTTTTGCAACAGTATCACTATCTTTAAGTTCAGACACTATAAAATTACGATTATTACTCCAAAAAGATCCAATAGGAATATTAGGATGCCCATTAAAAGTTTCATTATTTCTTTGCATTAATATATTGCTATTACCATCATTAAGCATTTCAATAAAAACCTTAGTTTTTGCTTCCAAATCATTACTAAAGTTCCACTCATTAATTAATTTCTTTGCAACAGTATCACTATCTATAAGTTTGGACACTATGAACTCGCGATTAGAACTCCAAAACTGTCCAATAGGAATATTAGGATGTCTATTAAAAGTTTCATTATTTCCTTTCATTAATATATTGCTATTACCATTATTAAGCATTTCAATAAAAACCTTAGTTTTTGCTTCCAAATCATTACTAAAATTCCACTCGCTAATTATTTTCTTTGCAACAGTATCACTATCTTTAAGTTTAGACACTATGAAGTCACGATTAGTTTCCCAAAACTTTCCAATAGGAATATTAGGATGTCTATTAAAAGTTTCATTATTTCTTTTCATTAATATATTGCTATTACCATTATTAAGCATTTCAATAAAAACCTTAGTTTTTGCTTCCAAATCATTACTAAAATTCCACTCATTAATTAATTGCTTTGCAACAATATCACTATCATTAAGCTTGGATAATATAAAGGTGCGATTATGACTCCAAAAAGTTCCAATAGGAATATTAGGATGCCCATTAAAAGTTTCATTATTTCTATACATTAATACATTGCTATTACCATTATTAAGCATTTCAATAAAAATATTTACTTTTGATGAAAAAACAACTTTTATTTTTTTTATAAATATATTTATATTTTCATCACTAATCTCTGAAATGTTTTTATAAATAATATTATTGTCAGAGATATCGGTTAAACTTTCAAAATAGTCGATTAAACTAAGATTATTTTTATTTAATAAGGTTTCTATATTTGTAAGTCTATTGCTTATTTCATTATAAATTTCACCCTTATTACTAGAAGATATAGATTTCATTAGTTTCATTATGTCAAGGTTTAATGAATATCTTAAATAACTTCTGTCATTTTCATTAATTCTCTCTTTAATACATTTTTGTAAAATATTTTGGAATAATGTATATCTATCAATATCCTGAAAAATATTGTTTGCTTCAAGACTTTCTATTTTGTCACTTATTTGATTTGTATCAATATTGTTATTATTCAATTGAGCAATACATTGATTTAAGAATCCTAGATAGGATTGAATTTTTCTTTCTTTATCAATTTTCTTCTTTTTCAATTTACCAATTGTTAAATCATCATCATCTTTTAGAATATTACCATTGATGTTCATAGATAAATATGATGTTTCCACTTCTTCTGCTGTATATTCTTTAAAAACAATTTTATATCCATCTAGAATATAATTAACTAATTTTTCTAATCTTTTTGGAGCATCACTATCCCAATATTTACTATTTGCCCACCATTCAATTAGATTTTTGTTACTTTTTTCTCTGAACCCGTTAACTTCTTTTGATGCTGGAATACAATTAAATAAAGCAGTACCACCATTAGATGATATTGGTATTATATGCTCTAATTCTAACTCTGAAAAATCAGTAATAAGTCTTCCACTATAAGGACAAGTATATCCCATTAAAGTATGATTATCATCATAAACACCAAAATATTTTAGTGCTAAGTCGATTAATTGATTTTTATTAATTAATGATATTAATCCCTTTTTAGAAGTTCTTCTTAAATTTTCATAAATTTGAGTATCACTTATTAGTTCAGCATTATTTTTTAGTATAGTTTCCATTTATCAATCACCTATCTATCTTAATTGTAGCAAATATACCTAAAAAAATCTAGTTATTTATATATTATTTTGCTATAATAACTATTGAAAGAAGGTAGTACTTTGAAAGAAGTAAATAAAGAATATTATTATCATATATGTACTAATAATGAATTAAATATTGGAGATATAATTACTACTGATAAATATAATTATTTTTATTATAGTATCTATGATAGTGAATATAAGAATAATGATAATTTAGATGCTAATCAAATATTATTAAATATGTTTAATAATAGAAAGTTAAATTTTAATTCTATTAATGATTTAAATACTGTATTAAAGACAATAAGTAATGATGCTTTTATAACAAGAGAATTAATTATTGAAGAAGTCAGAAAAGAAATTAATATAGATTTACCTTCTAGATTAAAATGTTTATTTGTTACTAAATCACTAGAAGAATTATCTACCTGGATAGATATATTTAATAGAACTAATAAAAAAGAATATCGAATATTTAAATTAGAATTAACTGGTAAAATATTTAAAGGTGATGCTAATTACATATTAAGAGAGAGTATTTCTTTAAATAAAAAGAAAGAAAAGGCTATATTGTATTGGAATCAAAGTAATACTGATAATCCTATATATGAGTATTTATTTGAGGGGACTGCTAGTATTGTGGAAGAAATAAAGGAATAATAAATGATAAAAGAAATAGATGGATTTAATCATAATTATAGAGAAATAATATGTAAAAATATTAAAAAATATCGAAAAGAACAAGGACTTAAATTAATGGATTTAGCAGAAATTCTAGATGTTAGTCCTGATTATTTAAAAAGATTAGAGTCACCAGGTGACAGTAGAAAAAACTGTTCACTAACATTAGTATATAAATTATCTCTAATATTAAATAAGAAAATAGATGACTTTTTTAAAGAATAAAAGACCACTGTTACTAGCAGTGCTTCTTTAATATTACTTTATTAAATTACCTGTTATTTAGACTAATACTACATAACATATCTCTAATTAGTTCTTGATTTTCTATCTTACTAATACAAAAGCATTTAGTACCTAGATCCTTAAATGATGATCCACAGTGATATAATACTTTTTTATCGATAATAATAAATCTATCATGGTAACTATCATTATGTATTAAAGTAACGTTATTATACTGTTTCATATATTTATTAATTAGTTCTTCATCAATATTTTTACTATAAACAGTTACTTCCTTATTAGTTTTAGATAGTAAATCAAATAACTTTTTATTAGCAAAATTATCGATAATTATAATACTTTCTTTAGAACTATTTAATATATCTAATAATAATGAATAAGCATCATATATTTGTCCTTCATAAAATATCTCATTACTCATACTATCAAATTTTGAAAAAGATTCTTTAAGTAGTTTAATATCATTATCATGTTCTAATACCATATTGTTAATAAACCTTTGTTCCAATAAATTAGAAGAAACATACTTTTTCATTTTTATAAAAGCATTAATTATTGCTACATTAGTTTTAGCAGCAACATCACTTTTTATTACACTAGAAAGCATAATCACTCCATGTTCGGTAAAAACATATGGTAGTTTTCTAACTCCACCGCGACCTTTATTTTTTGAAGTCACAAATTGTGACTTCAAAAGTGAGTATTCGTCTTCTGAGAGTTGAAAGCAAAATTCTTCAGGGAATCTATTTATATTTCTTTTAACTGCTTGGTTAATCTCTTTTGTGCCATTCTTACAATGATAAATTTTTGCCAAATCAGAATCTAGCATAACTTGCTTCCCTCTTACCTCATAAATCATATCTTCAATTTTAATGTTGTCAATTACCTGTAACTCATTCATACCAAATACCTCCAATTATTATTTGCTTTTTATAATAGATAACATATCTCTAATTAGTTCTTGATTTTCTATCTTACTAATACAAAAACATTTAGTACCCAAGTCTTTAAATGAAGATCCACAGTGATATAATGTTTTATTATCAATAATAATAAATCTATCATGGTAACTATCATTATGTATTAAAGTAACGTTATTATACTGTTTCATATATTTATTAATTAGTTCTTCATCAATATTTTTACTATATACTGTTACTTTCTTATTAGTTTTAGATAGTAAATCAAATAATTTCTTATTAGCAAAATTATCGATAATTATAATACTTTCTTTAGAACTATTTATTATATCCAATAATAATGAATAAGCATCATATATTTGTCCTTCATAGAATATTTCATTACTAAAAGATTTTTTATTAAAATTATCTTCCAATAATCTGATTCGTTCATTGTGTTCTAATACCATATTATTAATAAATCTTTGTTCTATTAGATTAGAAGAGATATACTTCTTCATAGCGACAAAAGCTTCAATTACAAGTAATGTGGTATTCACTGCAACATCACTTTTCAGAACAGTTCCAAGCATTAAACATCCTTCTTCAGTAAAAACCCTTGGTAAATATTTTCTATAATGCCCTTTACCAGTATTTTTTACTTCTAAGGTCGAAATTTTCGACCTTAGAGATTTATATTCATCACTAGATAATATAAAAGAATACTGTTCTGGAAATTTTTTGGGGTTATTTTTTACAGCCTCATTTACTCTTTTTGTTTCAACGTGATAAAGGTTTGCTATATCACTATCTAACATAACAAACTTACCTCTTATCTCATAAATCATATCTTCAATTTTAATATTATCAATTACTTGTAACTCATTCATACCAAATACCTCCAATTATTATTTGCTTTTTATAATAGATAACATATCTCTAATTAATTCTTGATTTTCAATTTTACTAATACAAAAACATTTAGTACCCAAGTCTTTAAATGAAGATCCACAGTGATATAATGTTTTATTATCAATAATAATAAATCTATCATGGTAACTATCATTATGTATTAAAGTAACGTTATTATATTGCTTCTTATATTTATTAATTAGATCTTCATCGATATTTTTACTATAAACAGTTATTTCCTTATTAGTTTTAGATAGTAAATCAAATAATTTCTTATTAGCAAAATTATCGATAATTATAATACTTTCTTTAGAACTATTTATTATATCCAATAATAATGAATAAGCATCATATATCTGTCCTTCATAAAATATCTCATTACTCATACTATCAAATTTTGAAAAAGATTCTTTAAGTAGTTTAATATCATTATCATGTTCTAATACCATATTATTAATAAATCTTTGTTCTATTAGATTAGAAGAGATATACTTCTTCATAGCAACAAAAGCATCAGTAATAGCAATACTAGTATTAATAGCTTATTTACTTTTAAGTACAGTACTGAGCATTAAAGCACCTTCTTCTGTAAACACTCTTGGATTTTTATATCTGCCTCCTCGAGTTTCTTTTTTTTGGTCGAAATTTTCGACCAAAAGATTTTTTGATTCTTCATCAGTAAGTTTAAAGGAATAACGCTCAGGGAACTTTGTTAAATTATTTTTAACAGCTTCATTTACTCTCTTTGTTTCTACATGATAAAGATTTGCTATATCACTATCTAACATAACAAACTTACCTCTTACTTCAAAAATCATTTTCTCAATTTCTTGATTACTAATAACTTGTAATTCATTCATACCAAAATACCTCCAAAAAATTAATTTTTTTCTTTCAAATTCTTAGCACAAAAACTTTATCATAAAATAAATAGAGAGTCAATACAAAATAATAAAGTTAACTAAAAAGGTCTATCAACAATACTGTTGATAGACCAATATATTTAAATATTTATTTTCTACTAGTAGAGATACCAATTCCAAATAAAATAATACCAAGTATTAATATATAAGGATTAAAATTAAATAAGAATGAAGAGACGATATTCGCGGATATATGAATAATAATAGGTACTAGTATATCTTTCTTTTTAATATAATAATAAGAATTAAATAGACCAATAATAAATGCATATACTATGGTAGTAATTCCATTATGGCATATAGCAAATATAAAGGAAGATATTATTATACATAAAGTATTATTATTAAATTTAGCTAGTTTATTAATAAGACTATATCTAAATAGAATTTCTTCAAATATTGGACCAATAATACCAGAAGCGATAATATCTAATATTAATGGAATACTAGTTATATCAAATTTAATACCTAGTTTAAAGATAATCATATTATAAATAATAGATATTGATATTCCTAGTAGCATATAAGGAAAATAGTTATGTTTAAAAGAAAGTTTAATATTCTTTAACTTAATAAATATATAGATAAGTTCAAATATAGATAAAATAATCGTACCAAGAATAATCGATTTATCCAAGCCAAATAAAAGAATACATCCAAAGAGTAATATATATTGAATAATCATAACAAGAAGAATTTCTCTAATAGACAATAATATTTTTTTAATATACTTCATAAAACCTCCATATATAAAAAAATAAGATAGCTTAAGTACTTCTAGCTGTCTTATGTATTTTTTATCGAATTAAGCCTTTACATTTGCTTCCGCTATTACATTGATAGCTTGTAAGCCTTTAGCAGTTTCAATCAAATCAAAATTAACAATTTGACCTTCTGATAAAGTCTTGTATCCATCTTGCTTAATAGCAGAGTAGTGTACGAAAATATCTTCGCCGTTTGGGTAATCTATGAAGCCATAACCTTTGTCGTTGTTGAACCACTTAACTCTTCCTTGCACAATACCACCTCACCTTTCTGTTCTTCTTACAAGAATATTATAATATACTGCCTAGTGATTTTGCAAACAATTAAGTAAGACAAAAATCGATAAAAAATTCTTCTAAGTTGAACTTACTGCAAGCATTATAATAATAACATTTTTCAAATATCTAAATAGTAAAGTATTTCCTAAAGATAAAAAATAATATATCAAATAAATATAGTTAACAATATGTAATCAAAAAGAAAAAGTAGCACTAGACTACTTAATTTCGATATTCATGATTTCCAAAATTCTATTTAAATCATTTACGTTTTCAAAATAAATATTAATCTTTTTATTATCAATTTTAACTCTAGTGCCAAGTACTTCCTTCATTTCTTTCTCGACAGAAGAATAATCATTATTATTAGTACTTCTCCTTGTGACCGGAACTCTTTTCTTTATTTCTTCTTCTCTACTGATAACTTCAATATCGTGAACACTTAAATTTTCATTGACAATTCTATTAGCCAGATGTTTAACTTCTTCTGGATTATCCATTTTACTAAGAACTCTCGCATGACCCATTGATATCTCATTATTAAGTACCATTTTTTGAACAGAATCAGGTAAATTAAGAAGCCCCAAAATATTTGTAACGTGTGCTCTACTTTTACCAATCTTTTGAGCAAGATCTTCTTGTCTAATATCCAAGTTATCAATGATACCTTTATATGCCCAAGCAAGTTCAATGGCGGTTAAATTCTCTCTTTGTAAATTTTCTAGTAGAGATATTTCTCTCATTTCTTCATCAGTAAATTCTTTTACAATCGCAGGAATCTTTTCTAATCCAGCAAGTTTACTAGCTCTAAGTCTACGTTCCCCAGCAATTAAATCATATCCTTTAATAGATTTTTTTACAATAATAGGCTGAAATACGCCATAATTCTTTATAGACTCCGATAATTCCTTTAAAGCATCCTCGTTAAAAGATTTTCTTGGCTGATAAGGATTAGGCCTAATTTCACTAACAGGAATTTCTTTAATATCACTTTCACTAGCGGTCTCAATAACATTATTTTCAAAAGTATCAAAGTCTAATACTTCAGTAGAAAATAATTCTTCAAGCCCCCTACCCAACGCTTTCTTCTTTTGTTCCATTTCTTTCAATAACCTCCTTTGCTAAATTTAAATAAGCAATAGTTCCTTTATTTCTAGGTTCATATTCTAATATTGGTTTACCATGAGATGGAGCTTCAGCTAGTCTAACTAATCTTGGAATAATTGTATCATATACTCTCTCTTTAAAAAATCCTTTAATACTTTCAATGACTTCGACACCTAAGTTAGTGTTGGAGAACATCGTGAGAAGAACTCCCTCTATATCAAGACTAGGATTAACTTTTCTTTGAGCGAGCATTATCGTATTAATAAGTTGCATAATACCCTCTAAAGCAAAATATTCACACTGTACGGGTATAAGAACAGAGTTAGAAGCAGCAAGTGCATTTGTAGTCAATATTCCAAGAGAAGGAGGACAATCTATTAAAATAAAATCAAAATTATCCTTTATTTTATTTATTTCTTCCTTTAATCTTGTTACCCTATTAAATCTTTGACCAGCATCTTTTGCTTTCCTTTCTAACTCAATAAGTTCCATATCAACACCAGCAAGATTTAGATAAGCGGGAACAATACTTAAATTTTTGCTTTTTGTTTTTATAATAGCAGTTTCTATACTAGCTTTCTTAGTAAGTACTTCATAAATACTATTTATTATATCACCTTTATCTATACCAACACCAGTAGTGGCATTTCCCTGTGGATCTAAATCAATCAATAATATTTTTCTATTCAAAGCACCAAGAGATGCTGCTAAATTTATACTAGTAGTGGTCTTTCCCACACCACCTTTTTGGTTTACGATTGCTATAACTTTTCCCATATACTGTCACCTTTATTTCCTCATATATAATTCTATCAAAAAAAGAAAAAAAATGAAATAGTATTTTGGAGATTTTTCTTCTTTTTTCTATCCTACTAAGTTACTTATATTTATTGAAACATAAGTCTTTAAAAAAAATAAGAGTCTAATTTCAGTAGTCTCTTATTTTAGCTGTACTATCTTTCAAGCTTCTTAATGCGAATATATTGCTCTGATAAACTAGGAATAGCATCTTCATCATATATTCTATATAAAGCATCATCAACCATATCTTCTAATGATTTATGTTTTTCCGCATAATTATAGAATCTATTTCCATACAAATCCACAGTTGTTTTAAAAAAATCGTCGCTAGCTATATCAGAAGCAACAAGATATAATGCATCAATAAAACTATATAAATCTTTAGCTTTAACACATGAACAATTTCTCATTCTTTCGTAGCAGTAAATAAAGTTTTTCCAGTCATTATTAAATTTTTCTTCATCACCAATATCAAAATATTCAATTGCAATTTCCTTTAATATATTTTGCTCGATTTCCATTTTTTTATGTATTTCCTTTCTTTTTAACTATTTTTTTAACGTTTAGTATTTCTCTAACTATATTTCTAAATTCATCATATATTTCTTCACATTCATCTTCCATACAAAGTAGTTTGGTACTGTAGATATCACGTATTTTCAATAGTTCATCTATATAATCAGTATAGCAAAGAGATGATTCGTTTTCTATTATTATTCTGAGCTTATTATTAATTTTAAGTTTTCTCTCCCATAATATACCAATATATGTTTTAACTAGAGTACAATTAATAGTATCATCAATAGCAAATTTAAGATTATATTTTAATGTACATAGTCTAGCATAAGTTTTAATCTCATCAATTATTTTATTTAACGTTTCTACATATAATGAATAAATATTTCGTTCATTATCTGTAAGGCTAGCTTTCATGCTAAAAATTTCAATCCACTCAATTATATTATTATTTACCTCTTTTAAAGAATTATAATATATAATTTTACCATTGTTCATATAATAGTCACTAGGAGTGTTTGCAAAGACATTTCTATTAAAGACTTCATTAAGTACCTCATTTTTTTTTGACTTTTCATTCATAAGCATATAGTATTTACTTTCCGGAAAAGTATATGCTGTCAATTCTTTTTTATATTTATTAACTAAATTTTTATTCATAGTATTTCTCCTCAAATAACATATATTATATTAAATGTAATTTAAAATGTCAAATATGTTAATTTAAATATGAAGTGCAACTATGATTAATTTAAATATGAAGTGCAACAATAGTGGCGATTACAATACCTAGAACAATGTATAATTAAAAAAATAGTTAGAAAATTATTGACAGAAACTAAATTAAACTATATAATAAAAGAGCATTTGACATGGAGGTGTTTTAATTATGAAAAGAACTTATCAACCTAATAACAGAAAAAAAGCTAAAAAGCATGGTTTCTTTGCAAGAGTAAAAGGTAATGTTTTGAAGAATAGAAGAACTAAAAAAAGAAAAAAATTATGTGCATAATTTTGTTTTCTTTTTTTCTTTTTTTATAGTATGAAGAAAGAAGATATCATAAAGTCATCAAGGGAATATACTGAAATAATAAATAAAGGTAAAAAGATAAAGAGCAATAATTTCAGTATCTATTATCGTAAAAACAATAATAAAAATAGATATGGAATATCAATCCCTAAGAAGACTGGAAAAGCAGTAATTAGAAACAAAATAAAAAGAAGGATAAAAAACATTATCGATAATAATAAAAATAGTATGCAAAGTAGTTATGATTATGTTATAATTATTAGGAAAGGATTATTAGAATTAACGTATCTTGATATAGAAAAGGAATTGTTAATGCTAATAAAAAATATAGGTGATAAAAAGTGAAGAAAAGTATAAAAATACTATTAATAGTATTGTCTGTATTCTTACTTACTGGGTGTACAAAACAGTTAGTAGGAGAAGATAAAAAAGTAGTAAAATATGAAGAAACCGGTAAGGCACTTACTGAAAATATAGTATGCAGACCTACTAATAAGGATGTAATAAAACTATATGAAGATAATGGAGTAAATATAGATGAACTACCAAAATGTACTGAATTTAAACCTTTTTCAGAGTATGAAGGTTTATGGACAACTATATTTGTAAAACCTCTAGCATGGATTTTAATAAATACTGGTGTAGTACTTGGAAAGATTGGATTAAGCAAAGGGTTAGCTAATGGATTGGCAATCATATTATCTTGTATAGTAATAAGATTAGTAATGTATCCATTAACAAGAAAGACTGCTATGCAATCTGAGAAGATGAATGCTGTAAAACCAGAAATAGACAAATTGGAAAAGAAATATAAAGATAAGACAGATGAAAATGACCAAAAGATGAAAGCCCAAGAAATGATGGCTATTTATCAAAAAAACAAAATAAATCCATTATCTAGTTGTCTATTATCATTTGTTCAAATACCTTTATTATTTGCTTATCTAGAAGCAATAAATAGAACTCCAGTTATATTTGAAAATAAATTTTTAGGATTAGATATGGGAACGACTATATCTCACGGAATAATGTCTGGTAGATGGTATATATATGTATTATTTTTACTAATCATATTAGGAACAACATATTTATCATTTAAGAAAACATTAAAAGATCAGACTGCTATGGCAGCTCAAATGAAGGGAACAATCTACTTTATGCTAGCTATGATAGTATTTGCTTCATTTAGTTTACCGGTAGCATTAGGATTATATTGGATATCATCATCAGCGTTTACTATTTTTCAAAATAAGATGGTAGAAAGAAAGAAGGCAAAGAAGTAATGAACAAGTATTATTATGAGGGAAAAACAAAAGAGGCAGCTATTGAATTGGCCCTTGAGGAATTAAAAATAGCAAGAGAGGACCTTGTAGTAAATAATGTTGAAGATAAATCGGGGATATTAAAAAAAACAGTTAAAATAGAAGCTTTAAATATGAATGAAATTATTTCATATATAAAGGAAAATGTGAGTGAAATAATCAAGAAAATGAATGCTGGAGGAAATCTTGAAGTAAGAAGGAGAGAAGAAAGTATTTCAGTAACAATATTTTCTGAAAATAATGCAATATTAATTGGCAAAAATGGAAAAAACGTTGCAGCCCTTCAGCTTCTAATTAGACAAATGGTAAATACTAAATTAAGTAGACCACTATCCATTGTGTTAGATGTTGGAAATTACAAAGAAAAGAGAGCAAGAAATATTACATATTTAGCCAAAAAATTAGCAAGAGAAGCATATAAAACAAAGACAGAAGTTACAATGGATAGCATGAATTCATATGAAAGAAGATTAGTACATGAAGCATTAGCAGATGATAAATACGTTTATACTGAATCAATTGGAGAAGAGCCAAATAGAAAAGTTGTAATTAAATTAAAAGAACAATAAAAATGAAAGAAGAGCCCTTGTATTTAGGGCTTTTTTGTATTTTGAAAGACAGTTACGAAAAATAATAATTTATAATTAAAATTGTCAAAAAAAAAATTAAATTATATAAAAAAACATAATTATGATAAAGATTTACAAAAGTATCAATTTATGTTACAGAATATAATATAAAGAATTTGAAAAGAAGAAAAAAACGAGAACAAATAGTTTCTTTTTTAGAGCTATTGTGATAAAATATTGACGAGAAAGAAGGAGTATTAGATGGAAGATACAATAGTAGCAATTTCTACCACCGTCGGACTAGGAGCTATATCAATTATAAGATTAAGTGGAGTTGATGCCATTGAAATAGTAAGCAGAGTATTCACTAAGGATTTAACAAAAGTAAGTACACATACTATTCATTATGGTTTTGTAATGGATAAAGAAGATAAAATTGATGAAGTATTGGTAAGCGTAATGAAATCCCCAAAGACATTTACAAGAGAAGATGTTGTCGAAATAAATTGCCATGGTGGAATAGCAGTTACAAACAAAATTTTAGAAGTTCTTCTTAATAATGGAGCAAGGCTTGCCGAACCCGGAGAATTTACAAAAAGAGCTTTTCTAAATGGAAGAATAGACTTGCTAGAAGCAGAAGCAACCATGGATTTGATATCTTCTGAATCAGATAAAGCAAGAAAAATATCAATTAATACTCTAACTGGTGAAGCTTCTAATTTAATAAAAGATTTAAGAAATGAATTAATACAGATAATCAGCAATATCGAAGTAAATATTGACTATCCAGAATATGAAGATGTTGAAGTATTAACAAACGATAAATTATTACCAAATATAAGTAAATTTAAACAAGAATTAGAAGAAATTTTAAAAAAATCAAATGACAGTAAAGTACTAAAAGAAGGAATTAATGTGGCTATAATAGGTAGACCTAATGTTGGTAAAAGTAGTCTCTTAAACTCTCTTTTGGAAGAAGAAAAAGCTATAGTTACTTGTATTCCTGGTACCACAAGAGACATAATAGAAGGAAAAATAATACTAGACGGAATCATACTAAATATTATTGATACAGCTGGTATCCGTTCTACAGAAGATGAGGTAGAAAAAATAGGTGTAGAAAAAAGCCTTAATATGATAAATACTTCAGATTTAGTGTTATTCATGTTAAATAATAACGAGGAATTGTTGAATGATGAAAGAGAATTATTGGAAAAATTAAAAGATAAAAAGAAAATAATAATTGTAAACAAAGTAGACTTAGAAGATGTTTTAAATAAAAAAGAATTAGATAATTTTATCGAAATATCAGTAAAGGAAAACATTGGTATTAACAAATTAAAAGATAAAATAAAAGAATTATTCTCAGTTGGGGAACTCCAAATAAATAATATGACATATTTATCAAATGCTAGAAGTATTTCAATTCTTAATAAAGTTTTAGGATACATAAATGATGCCATTAAGGAAATAAAAAATGATAGCCCAATCGATATTGTTGAATTAGATTTAAAAGATGCTTGGAAATCTCTTGGAGAGATAATAGGAGAGACATATACAGATGAATTGTTGGATGAATTATTTAGTAGATTCTGTTTAGGAAAGTAGGTGAAAAAATGAATTTTGAAATAATAGTTGTAGGAGGAGGACATGCTGGTTGTGAAGCGGCCGTAGCCTCATCTAGAAAAGGACATAAAACCCTTCTTGTAACAGGAAATGTAAATAATATTGCAACAATGCCTTGTAATCCTTCAATAGGAGGAACAGCTAAAGGAATAATTGTAAGAGAGATAGATGCCTTAGGTGGCATAATGGGCGAAGTAGCAGATAAAACTCTTCTTCAAATGAAAATGTTAAACTATGCTAAAGGCCCTGCAGTTAAATCGTTAAGAGCTCAGGCTGATAAAGTCACATATCCTAAAGAAATGCTAAAAGTATTAAGAAACGAAAAAAACCTAAGTATCAGAGAAAGCATGGTCGAGAATCTTTTAGTAGTGGATAATACTGTTAAAGGAGTAATACTAGAAAATGGTGAAAATATCACAAGTAATATTGTCATATTAACAACTGGGACATATTTAAAATCGGACATTTTAATAGGAAGTACTAGGACGAGAAGTGGACCTCATGATGAAAGACCATCATTACATTTATCAGATAATTTAAAAAAATATGGTTTTAATATATTGAGATTAAAAACTGGAACTCCCCCTCGTATCGAAAAAAAAAGTATAGATTTTTCTAAGACAAAACGTGAAGACGGAGATAAGGAATATTATACTTTTTCACACACAAATAAACCAAAATACGATATTGATAATCAAGAACCATGCTATTTAATATATACAACAGAAGAAACAAAGAAAATAATAATAGATAACTTATCTAAGTCAAGTATGTATGGCGGATTAGATGATATAACCGGAGTCGGTCCAAGATATTGCCCGTCAATCGAGGATAAAATAGTAAGATTTAGTGATAAAGAAAAGCATCAACTATTTTTAGAACCCGAAAGCAAATATTATGATGATATCTATATCCAAGGTTTTTCAACAAGTATGCCTAGAAGCATTCAAGATCAAATGGTACATTCACTTCCCGGACTAGAAAAAGCAAAGATTTTAAAATATGCTTATGCTATAGAATATGATGCCATATATCCAACACAAGTAAAACCTAATTTAGAGACAAAAATACTAAAAAATCTTTTTACTGCCGGTCAAATAAACGGAACAAGTGGATATGAAGAAGCCGCATGCCAAGGACTAATAGCAGGTATAAATGCCTCACTTAAATTAGAAGGAAAAGAGCCACTAATATTAAAAAGAAATGAAGCTTATATAGGTGTACTAATTGATGACTTAGTAACAAAGGGAACTAAAGAGCCATACCGAATGTTAACATCTAGAGCAGAATATCGCCTTCTACTAAGGCATGATAATAGTGACTTAAGACTAAGAGAATATGGACATCAAGTTGGTTTAATAACAGGAGAAAAATATGAAAAGTTCATTCAGAAAAAGAAAGACATTGCAGAATTAACTAATAAATTAAAACAAATCAAAATAACTGTGGATACAGAGAAAAAGAGAAGGACAATAACAGTTTATGAATATTTAAAAAACCCAACCACCAATCTAAAACAAATAATAAAGGACCTAAATCTAGGTTTAATATATCCACAGGAAATTATTGATGAAGTAGAAATACAAATCAAATATGAAGGATATATCAAAAAAGTTGAAAGAGAAGCTGAAAAAGCATTAAAAAATGAAGAAAAACAAATACCAGATAATATAGACTATGACAAAGTGCCCAATTTGGCCAGTGAAGCAAGACAAAAACTAAAAGAAGTAAGACCAATCAGCATTGGACAGGCTCTAAGAATAAGTGGGGTAAATCCATCTGATATATCAATACTATTAGTTTATTTAAAGAGGAAGCATAATGAATAAAGAAAGGTTTATCAAAGAAATAAATAAATTAGGTATAAAAATTGAAAAAAATAGTTTAACAAAACTAGAAGACTATTATCAAATTCTGAAAGAAGAAAATTCAAAATATAATTTAACAAGGATAATAGAAGAATCGGACGTCTATTTAAAACATTTTTATGATAGTTTGACTATTGCTAAAATAATAGAAATAAATAATCAAAGTATTTGCGATTTAGGATCTGGTGCAGGATTTCCTGGATTAGTGCTTGCTATATGTTTTTCTGATGCTAATATAACATTAATTGAATCTAATGGTAAAAAATGTAATTTTCTAAACATAGTTAAAGAAAAATTAAAACTAAGTAATGTGAAAATAATTAATACTAGGATAGAAGAATATGCAAAAAGTCATAGAGAACTATTTGATATTGTAACTGCAAGAGCAGTGGCACCCATTAAATATTTATTAGAGTATGGAATTCCTTTAGTTAAAGTAAATGGAAATTTTATTGCAATGAAGTCTAATACTGAAAGTGAGGAAAAAAACATTAATAATTATTATGAAAAACTTTCCATCATTGAAGAAGATAGAATTATCTTTAATCTTCCAATAGAAGAATCACTTAGAACTTTAATAAAATACAAAAAAATTGAAGTAACAAATCCAATATATCCTAGAAGATACTCAGAAATTATAAAAAGGGATATCTAAGATATCTTAAAAAAATAAACAATATTATTTTTAATTAATTTAAATCGCTTGTAAAAAAACAAAAAATATAGTATTATTAATTTAGAGAATTGTAGATTATAGAATGAAAAGAGGGAATAAAGTATGAGAATTAATAAAGAAATTGTAATGGTGCGTTTATCTGACATCATTCCAAATAGATTTCAACCAAGGCTTACATTTGATGAAGAAGCTCTAAATGAACTTGCTGCCTCAATAAAAGAGCATGGAATAATACAACCACTTATTTTAAGAGATTTAGGTAATAAATATGAAATAATAGCAGGAGAACGTCGTTATAAAGCTGCTCAACTAGCAGGAGTATTAGAAGTGCCTGCAGTAATAGGACAAATGGACGATCAAACAAGTGCCGAACTTGCATTAATTGAAAATATTCAAAGAAAAGATTTATCTGCAATTGAAGAGGCCAAATCATACAAAAAAATATTAGATATGGGAGGTTTTACTCAGGATGAACTTTCGAAAAGAATGGGAAAAGGGCAGTCAACAATTGCTAATAAAATGCGCCTTCTAACTCTAACAAATGAAGTGCAAGCTGCTCTTATGAATAATTTAATATCAGAAAGGCATGCAAGATGCTTATTACAAGTGAAAGATGAAACGAAACAAAAAGAAGTATTAAATAAAATAATAACAGAAAGAATGAATGTTAGAGATACAGATAACTATATTAAAAGTATAATTGGGATGAATGCTGAACAAGATAAAGATTTAGAACCAAATCCAAAAGTGGAAATTTCAGAAATAAGAGAAAGCACTATTCCAGAAATAAAAGAAAATATAGTTTCAGAATCAAAAGAAACTCCAATTGAAGAAGTAAAATTACCTGAGGCAAGAGACAATGAAAACAATAATCCAAATATTTATACTCAAACAAATAATGTTGATTTTATAGATTTAAATAATTTAACTACAAAAGAAGATAATAATATAGAAAATATACCGACAGAAACTTCAATCAATTTAGAAAATAAAAATGAATTAAATTTAGTTGAACCAGTAATAAATAATTTTAGCAAAGAAAAAAAGGAAGATAATTATATGGATTCTAGCAAAGAAAAAAATAAAGACAAACAAGATAATTTATCGAAAATTAAAATGGCAACTGCTATTAGATTAGCTAAAGATACACTAGAAGATATGAAAGCAGCAGGTTATCAGGCATCTATTGAAGAACACGATGGAGATAGCATTTATCAAATAATAATTAATATTATAAAATAAGAATAAAATTATAAAATATCACTCATAATGAAATAGAAGGAGTGATATTTTTTATGAAAAAAATAGTAATTATCATATTGACAATAATTATTTCAATATCAATGTTCAAAATTCAAAAAGAAGATACAATAATTATACCAGACAATGCATTAAGACTAAGGATAATTCCAAATAGTAATTCAGCAATTGATCAAAACATGAAATTGAAAGTAAAGGAATACTTAGAAAATAATACGTATACTTTAATAAAAGATGAAGTAAGCCTCGATGATGCTAGAAAGATAATTAAAGACAACATTCCAAGTATAAAAAAAAATATAGAGAAAATATTTGATGAAGGCAACTACGATATGCCATATACAGTAAATTATGGATATAACTATTTTCCTAAAAAAGAATATAAAGGAATTAAATATAATGAAGGATATTATGAATCAATTGTAATAAGCATAGGAAAGGCGGAAGGAGACAATTGGTGGTGCGTTTTGTTTCCTAACTTGTGTTTAGTTGATTTAAAAAAAACAAATAGCATAGAATACAGATCGTGGATAATAGAAAAAATAAATAAAATAATTTAGATCGAATAGCATATATTTATATAGGTGATATCTTGAATATAATAACAATTATTATAATAGCGTTTAGTCTATCAATGGACGCTTTTTCTTTATCTTTAATATACGGAACTCAGGGTATAAAAAAACAAGATAAATTTATTCTTTCATTAATAGTAGGCATATTTCATTTTGTTATGCCTTTCGTTGGACTAGTAATAGGAGACTATTTATTTAAAAAAATATCATTTAATACAAACATTGTAGTTGGAATAATATTCATTATAATAGCTATGGAAATGGTACTAGAATATTTCAAAGAAAGCGAAAAAAAAATTTTTTTTAATATACCCGGATATCTATTATTTGGCCTTACGGTAAGTTTGGATAGTATGACTACTGGTATTAGTCTTCCAGCAATAACAAATAATTACTTAGCTTCAAATGTAATTTTTTCTGTGATGAGTTTTTTCTTCACATTACTTGGATTAAATATTGGAAATAAGCTTAATATTAAATATGGGAAATTATCTACCTTAACTGGTGGCATAATACTACTAATTTTAGCTATAAATTATCTTTTTAGATAATTCGTGTCAAATAATCTGTCAAAAAAGATATTATGAATTGACTAAAAGTTCTTTAAGGATTAAAATAAAATTAGTAGAAGTATCGAGAGGAGTCGTCCATGGCAAAAATAAAAATTGAAGGAAAACATAAATTGAGTGGTGAAATATGCATTAGTGGTGCCAAAAATAGCGCAGTAGCGTTAATTCCCGCAGCTATTCTTTGCGATGAAATTGTCAAAATCAGTAATATTCCCAATATATCTGATATCGATTCACTAGAAGAAATATTAGTATATTTAAATACAAAAATTGAAAGAACAAATGACACTGTTACCATTGATTCATCTAAAATTGAAAATAAGGAAATACCGGAAGAAATGTCTCAAAAATTAAGAGCATCGTATTATTTTATGGCTTCTTTATTAGGAAAATTTAAGCATGTTGAGATGTATTTTCCAGGAGGATGTACCATAGGAGAAAGACCCATTGACCAGACACTTAAAGCATATCGTTCATTAGGAGCAACAGTTACGATTGAAGATAATAGATATATTGTTGATGCAAAAGAATTAAAAGGCTCTAAAATATACCTTGATATGCCAAGTGTTGGTGCAACGATAAATACCATTCTCGCATCAGTTAAGGCAAAAGGAAAGACAATAATTGAAAATGCTGCTAAAGAACCAGAAATTGTCAATGTAGCAACATTTTTAAACACAATGGGTGCAAAAATAAAAGGTGCTGGAACAAATGTTATAACAATTATGGGAGTTGATTATTTACATAAATCATTCCATGAAGTAATACCAGATCGTATAGAAGCTGGAACATATGTAATCATAGGTTCTCTTTTAGGAGAAAACTTAACGATTAATAAGTTAATTCCTTCCCATATAGAAGCATTAACATCTAAACTAATAGAAGCTGGTGTTAATATGACGATAGGAGATGATTATATAACTATATCGGCTGCAGATAACTATAAAGCAGTTGATATAAAAACATTACCATATCCGGGATTTCCAACCGATCTTCAACAACCATTTATACCATTTTTAACACAGTGTCGGGGAATAAGTACAGTTGAGGAAACAATATATGAAAATAGATTTCAAAATATATACGATACAAATAGAATGGGAGCTAACATAATTGTAAAAAACAATAGGATAGCTAAAATAAAAGGCGCAACACCATTACAAGGAAAAAATGTAACAGCAACGGACTTAAGAGGAGGAGCATCCATGCTTATCTGCGCATTAATCGCTGATGGAACAACCACTATTGACAACATCAAATATATACTAAGAGGCTATGACAATATTTGTGAAAAATTATCTAAAGTAGGTGCTAAAATAGAATTAATATAAATATACTTTAAGTAGGTGGAATATGAAAAAGGTAATATTGATATTAATTCTTTTTTTATCATGCTATTATATATATAATGTTACAGCAGATAAAAAAAAATACTATCTCACGATAGGAGATTCGCTATCAAAAGGGGTCGACAGTATTGGAATAATGACATATGGTTATAACGATTTCGTTAGAGATTACTTAAAAAATAATAATCTATTAAAAAAATATAATGATACTTTCACAAGCAGTGATTACAGAATTGTTGATGTAATAAAAATACTTGAGTACAATGAAAGGAAAAATAATGAATCTCTCAATTACCTAATTAAAAAGGCGGATATAATAACAATATCATTAGGAATGAATGATTTATACTATAGACTAAATAATAATACCCAAAACATATATACATATTCAGATAATATGGTAAACAATTATAGCAAACTTTTAGAATACATTAATGCATTTCATCATCAAAATGTATTTATACTTGGATATTACAACATAACTGAGAAAAATAATGACATATTTAATTACACAAATTATAAATTAAAAGAACTATGTAAAAAATACAATTATGAATTTATTAATCTTTCTGATTACTTTAATAACAATCCCAAATATTTTAATAGTAAAGAATCATTTGTTCCAAATTTTAGCGGTTATGAAAAAATTTCACAAATAATTATTGAAAAAATAAAAAATACCTGATATAATATACTTCGTAATTTTATTACTATGACTTTTTGTCATGGCGGAAGGAGAGAAAAATGAAAAAAAACATTCATCCAAATTATGTAGAAGCAACTGTTACTTGTGCATGTGGCAATACATTCAAGACAATGTCTACAAAAGAAAATATTCAAGTTGAAGTTTGTTCTTCTTGTCATCCATTTTATACTGGAAAGCAAAATATAGGCTCTAAAAAGGGACAAGTAGAAAAATTTAATAAAAAATTTGGCTTTACAGATGAAAAATAATGTGATTTATTCACATTTTTTTTGTTTTATGATATAATTTCTATGAGTGAGAATTATGAAAAATAAATTAAAAAACAAACTAAAAAATTTTTTAAAATTTTTAAAAGAAAAAGATTTATATTTGAGCGTTTTTGTTCTTACGAACACTATTAATGGTATATTACTTAGATTAATAACTATAAAAAATGGATTAAGATTATCAGCGGTTTTTGTTGATGCTGGAGTTCTTCTAATATTTGCTCTATTTACTTTTTTAATAAAAAAGGAGAAATCAAGAAAAAAATATCTTATGATATTAACTTCATTGATGACATTGATATGTTTTGCAAATAGTGCTTATTACCACTATTATAGTTCTTTTACTTCCGTTTCGCTTCTTGCAACTACAGTTTTTGTAAAAGATGTTAGTGATGCCGTATTTGAAAATGTCTTAAAACCAATAGATATAATATATTTTTGGCAACCAATATTTTTCTATATATATATTCATAAACGAAAGCTAAATAATAGAACAAAAAAGGAAGAAAAAAAAATATCAAAAATTGGAGTCATAATATCTGTATCTATAATATCAATTGGAATATGTATTATGCCTTCAAATGCCTTTTCAAGATTATACAAATTGTGGAATAGAGAATCAGTTGTTATAAATTTTGGCCCATATGTATATCAAATAGATGACATAATACAAAGTCTAACACCTGGAATTAGTTCAATATTTGGTCACGATAGTGCCTATAGAAAAGTGAAAGAATATTATGAAAAAAATAAAACATTAAAAACAAATAACGAATTTACTGACATATTTAAAGGAAAAAATATAATTGTAATACATGCAGAAAGCATACAAAGTTTTACAATGAATTTAGAATTTAATGACAAAGAAGTAACCCCAAACCTAAATAAATTAGCAAATGAAGGCATTTTCTTTAATAATTTTTACTCACAAGTTGGTGTTGGAACAAGTAGCGATGCAGAGTTTACTTTTAATACATCACTTCTGCCATCAAATAGGGGAACTGTTTTTGTAAACTATTATGATAGAAAATATGTTACTATCCCACAACTTTTAAAAGAAAAAGGCTATTACGCATATAGTATGCACGGAAATAAAGGGGATTTTTGGAATAGAAATATCATGCATAAAACACTTGGTTATGACAGATTTTATAGTGAAGATTCATATATAATAGATGAAAAAATAGGATTGGGTCTTTCAGACAAATCGTTTTTTAGACAATCTATTGATATAATGAAAAAAATGAAAGAAGAAAATAATGGCCCATTTTATAGCTTATTAATCATGTTAAGTAATCACACACCATTTAGTGATTTAGAGTTAACAGAAGAATATCCTACAACTACAAATGTGACAATTAATAACGAGACAATTACAAGAAACTATATTAATAATACTAGACTTGGAAATTATATTCGGTCTGTACATTATGCAGATGCTGCAATTGGAGAATTTGTAGAAAAATTAGAAGAATCCGGATTACTAGAAAATAGTATTCTAGTTATTTATGGTGATCATGATGCTAGACTTGATATTAACGAATATAATTTACTATATAATTATGATCCTATAAATGATAAAATAAAGACAGAATTAGATGAAGGATATATAAATTTTAATGAATATGAATATGAATTGAATAGAAAGGTTCCATTTATAATATGGACAAAAGAAAAAAATTTTAATATTAAAATAAATACGCCAACTGGCATGATTGATGTTTTACCTACACTTGGAAATATGATAGGAATAAAAAGTAAATACGCATTAGGAAATGATATAATGAATATAAAAGATGGAGATAATTTAGTAACATTTAGTGATGGATCATTTGTCACATCAAAAATTTATTATAATGCACCAAAAGGTGAAATATACACAATAAATAATGATCCCATAACAGAAGAATACATCAATTTGAGAGTTGATCACTCCACAGAACTTATTGAGATATCAAATGATATTATTTATTATGATTTGATTAAAGAACTGGAAGGGTCTAATTAAATATAAAAATGGAGGAAGTATGTTAAAATTTGTTGTATGTGAAGATTACGCGCAAGGATTAGAACGAATGTGCAGAACGATAACAAAAGTTATGATGAATTATGAAATGGAATATAAAATAGAAAAGTTTTCAGAATACAATAGTATATTTAAGGAATTAATAAAAGATGAATTTACTAACAAAATATATATTCTGGATATAGAATTGCCAATAGTAAGTGGATTAGAAATTGCATCAGAAATTAGAGAAGATGATAGTGATAGCCCAATTATTTTTGTTACAGCACATTCAGAATGCAAAAATGATATATTTTATTCAAGATTAAATGCTATTGATTTTATATCAAAATATAATAGATACCAAGAAAGACTTGAAGAAACAATAAATTATATTCTTCAGAAAATGTATAGAAATAAGACACTAAATTTTTCTTATAATCATGTTTATTCTAAAATCATGTTTAAGGAAATTAACTATATTGAAAAAGCACCAATGCAAAATAAATGTATTATTCATCTAACAAATGGTAATGAAAAATTTATTACAAAATCAATTGTAAAACTTAAAGAAGATTTAGGCCCGATGTTTTATCAAACACACAAAGCCTGTATAGTAAATGTTGATAACATAAAACACATAGAGTATTCAAAATTTACGATACATTTTAAAAATGGTGATAGCACTAATTTATTAACTCCATCTGCTAGAAAGGAGTTGAAAAACCGTGTCGGAGATTTTTAAAGTATTTTTAAGTAACGCGGCAATGTTTATATCTGTTTATGGATTTGGTGTAATTGTTTTTGACTACAAAATAAACAAAAGAAATATAGTTAAGAATCTTCTCATTTCATTAGGTATAATATGTCTATATACAGTTGTTTTTCTGAAATTTAATGGAACAATGAAAACTGTATTGTTTTGTATGGATTTTATGCTCACATACAAATTAGTATTTAACAGAAATTTTGGTAATTCACTTATTTCAGCAATAATATATCTTGTCATACTTATTGTTCCAGATTTGTTAACACTACTTGGTGCATTATATATTCTTGGTATAGAAAAAGAATATTATTATAATGTCTTGGCTGGTGGAATAATATGTAATTTATCAGTTAGCATTTTGATGATTATAATAACATATATAATAAAAAAACCACTAAAAAAAATAATCAATATAAATATATCGTCAAGCAAGAAAATATTGCTAATAGGAATACTAACTCTTTCTTCTATCGGCTTTTTCTTTTACAGTTTAATAAGTACATTTGAATTCAGTAATAACATAATTATCTATATAATTGTAATTACTACTCTAATAACTATATTTTTCAATTTATTTAAACAAAAAATAGAAAATGATAATATACTAAAAAGATATGATGAACTTCTAGATATAATGAAGAATTATGAAGATGATATTGAAGAACAAAGAACTTTAATTCATGAAACAAGAAATGAATTAACAACAATTAGGTGTAAAATAAAAGATAAAGAAACAGAAAACGAAATAATAGAATACATTGATAGTATTATGGGTGATAAGGTTAATAGTAAAATGAGTAAATACTCCAAGTTTAAATATTTGCCATCAAACGGTTTAAAAGGCTTTTTCTATTATAAAGTTTCGGAAGCCGAAAGAAAAGGAATAAATGTATCAGTAAATATTTCAAAACAAATTGAAAATTCTATTATAGGGAGACTTGATACAAAGCATTTTAAAGATTTGGCTAGAGTAATAGGCGTATATTTAGATAATGCTATTGAAGCAAGCTCTTTATCAGAAGAAAAGAAATTAGGTATTGAAATATATCTAATAAAAAATAATGTTGAAATAATTGTTTCGAATACTTATCAAGGGACCATAGATGAAAATAAAATTGGAAAAGAAAGATATAGTACTAAAGGAAAAAATAGAGGACATGGATTATTACTTGTAAAAAGAATATTAAGTGAAAATAAAAGAATTATTTCGAGTAATAAAATAACAGATGAATTATATATCCAGAAGATTTCAATAATAAATAGTGAAGAATAAAAAAGATCAGAGACCCTGATCTTTTCTGATTATTTATTAAGTAGACTTTTTGGCATTTTAGGTTCATCTGAAAACCAAGCTACACAAGCTTTTGTACCAGCAGAAGCTGATAATGAACCAATCCAAGATAATAATGCAGCAAACATCTTCTATACCTCCTTTTTATTCTTTTTCCATACTAATAATATTTATCGACATATGTCTTATAATTATTGTATGGTAATTGAAACATCCAGTATGTAAATGGATGAATCACCACTGTTATATCAATAAGTCCAAAGAAAAGATAATTATTCCAACCATAATTATGAAATAAAATTATTAGAGTAAAATATATTAGACTTATTATAATGGATAATATTTTATATTTCCTTCTTTTTTTATTATTAATAAGAGGCCTCTTATATGTATCCGCTGGAGCAAAAATTATAATATTAATTAAACATAATAACGAAATAATTATTTTTAAATAGTAATTAATATTAATATATTTACACAAAAAACCCGCTCCAATAAAAAGAACTCCAGAAATAATATAGCACTGAAAACTTGTTTTTGCATGTAAACCAAAGCAAGTCATTCTAAGAATATTATAGAATATTAAAATTATAAATACTTCTTTAATAACCCCAAGTAAATATGAAAGAAAAAAAATTACAATAGTTTTAGTAAAAAGTATATATAAAGATTCAATTCCATACTCTATTTCTTCCAATTTATCTTCAGTGTATTCAGGATATTTTTCTTTGATTTTCTTCATCGAAAAATTCAAAAACTTCCTTTTCATACCTTATCCACCAATACAAGTATAACATTCAAAAAAAAGAAATATTATTTGTCGTTATAATCACTTACTTCAAATAAAAAAAGCCAAAGAAGTAAACAAATAATTAACAACAATTGCTTAAAAAGATATCAAAATATGTTTTAAACACTTTTACATAAAAAGAAATCATAAAAAAAATAAAAAATTAATATTTCAATAGATTTTTTTAAAAAAAAATAGTAAAATTAAATTAGAGGAGGAAAAAGTACACGCTATTAGGATACTTTATTAAAAAAAATATAAAAAATAAAGAAAGGATAAAATATAGTAGAATGCCTTCTCAAGATAATTTACTATATTTTAAAAGGTAAGTATATGGAATTATATCAGTATATAATAATAATTTTAGTGCTTGTTTTTATTGCGCTAGCTATAATTAAAATGAGTAAGAAAGATGTAAAAATAGAATTAAATAAATTAGTGGAATTGCTAGGAGGAAAAGAAAATATTCTTGATACTGAGGCTGAAATGTCAAGATTTAAGGTTACACTTAAGGATGTAACAAAAGCTAATAAAGAAGGAATATTAAAATTAGGCGCAAAAGGTGTAGTTGAATATGAGGATCAGTTAAAAATAATACTTGGGCAGGATACGAAAAAAATAAAGAAATATATTGATGATATAAAATAACATTTAAAATGTTATTTTTTTCGACAAAAATCGACAAAAATCGACAAAATAAACATATATAATTATCTCTAGAAAGAGGTGATTTTTAGATGGAAATAACAATTTTTAAAGATATCATATTAAATATAATATTTATAACGTTTCCATTATTGTTATATCTTTTACTTAGCATATACAAAGATAATATTTCAAAAAACTGCAATGATTCAATATTAAAATTAGCATTACTTACATCACTATATTTATGCCTGAGATTTGGAATAATTACTTCAAACAATAAAATATTATTGTTTTGTAATATCCCAATTGTTATATCTTTTATAAAGAAAAAACCTTTTTTTGCCTTTTCTTTATCTCTTATTAATATAATCTATTGCTATCAAATTTCAGAATTATTATTAGCAGTAACTTTCATAAAGTATTTCTCATATTTCGTACTATATCTATTTGCAAATAAAAAAAAATTATCGATAAATAACTTTATTTTATCAACAGCGGTACTTCAGGGCTTTTTTCTATCTTTTGAATATTTCTTTTTAGAAACAGGTGCAACTATAAATGATGTTATTATATTAATAATATTAGTATTTATTTATCATACTATAACTTTTTTTATAGTCTATATATTTAAAACAATAGAAAAGGTACAAAAACTGAATTTTACCATAAAATCATTAGAAAAAGATAAAAAAATGAAAAATGCATTGTTTAAATTAACACATGAAATAAAAAATCCATTAGCGGTATGTAAAGGGTATTTAGAAATAATGGATTTAAATAAAAGGGAAAAATCAGAAAAATATATAAGAATAATGCAAGAAGAAATAGATAGAAGTTTAAATATAATGACAGATTTTATTCAATTCAATAAAATAAAAATAAGTAAAGAAAAAATAAGCATTAATGATTTGTTAGAAGATACACATGAATCATTTAATATGATATGTAAAACTAGAGGAATAAAAATATTATATAATAATTCTAATAATAACATCTTTATAAATGGTGATTATGACAGATTAAAACAAGTATTGGTTAATATTTTAAAAAATAGTGCTGAAGCAATCGAAAAAAATGGGACAATAAAAATAGAAACAAAAAAAATAGCAAATTATATTGAAATAATTGTAGTAGATGATGGAATAGGAATGTCTAGTGATACACTAATAAAAGTAAAAGAAATGTTTTATACAACAAAGCCATCTGGTACTGGCTTGGGAGTGGCTTTGTCAAATGAAATAATTGAAGCCCATGGAGGAACACTTATTTATGACTCAGTATTAAATAAAGGAACTACTGTAAAAATTAAATTACCTATTGAAAAGTAATCTAATCATTAATAATAAAAAAACAAGTTGGAATCATGGCTACATATTTCTAACAATAATTTTTTGTAAAAATAAATGATAAAGAAATTAATTATATGCTATAATAAAAAATATGTAACAAACATTTAATGCAATTTATAATTCATTAATAACGAACTACGGTGCTTTTTCCTAAGATGTTAGCACTGTAATTCTGTGAGGGGTAATTAGTCAAAACCTTTCACAAGAAAGAGAGGTGGAGTCGAGAATTATCTACTCGACATTTAGATGGAAGATGTATTTTTAAAGGGATTACCCAGAATTGATCTACACGGATTTGATTCACAGAGTGCTTATGTAGCTACAAATGATTTTTTAAATGAAAACTTAATTTTAGGAAATTCTAAAATATTAATAGTACACGGGAAAGGTACTGGAACGATAAAAAGAATAGTGCACAGTACATTACAGAAAAGAAAAGAAGTATTAAAATATCATACAGATAATAATAATGACGGATGCACAATTGTCTATTTAATACTTGACAAGTAATTACTACTATGCTATAATAAGTGCCAATTTTAGGGGAAGATATTTTATGCCGGAAGAAAAGAAAATTATGAGCATTATATTAGAGATAGAAAGATTGATAAAATATATAATAATTATACTTTCATTAATAATTCTTTGCTTAATAATTTGTCTTGTAGAAGGCAGTTAATATTTATCTCCAAAGGGAGGTTTTTATGGAAAAAGAAAGAAAAATTAATTGGCTAGGTCTATTTATTAAAATAATAATAATATTTGTTTTTGTTTTAATTATTATTTGGTTAGTTTCAAAAATAGCATTAAGAACAAAATTATCCGACACATTTAAAAATAACATTAATAATATGGAAACAGTCGCAACTAACTATTATAAAGAAATTGATTTGCCTTTAGAAAAAGGGAAAAGTCTAAAAGTAACACTAGGAGAAATGATTGACAAAGGTTTAATAGTATCATCTGCAGAAGACAAAAAGAATAATTGTGATATTAAAAAGAGCTTTTCAAAGATTACTAGAAATAAAAGTGACTATACATTAACAACGACATTAAAATGTGGTCAAGAAGAAAATACTATTAAAAAGAAATTTTTATTTAAAGATTGTAAAAATTGTGTGGAAGAAAAAAAACAAAAAGATGAAAAAAGCAGTTCAAAAAATAACAAAAAAGATAATAATAATTTAAATGAAAAGAGCAATAATAATTCATCAAGTAATAATTCAAATGACACGTATGAAAAAACAAAATATTATGAGTATGTCAAAGAAACAGTTAGTTATACAAAATGGAATAAAGGTAATGTGACAGGAAATAATATAGAAAATAGATATGAATATTATGGAATTGCCAGTAGTACATATTATACATTAGGAGTTATAAAAGCATCAGATTTTATAGAAGGTAATGAGATTACTTATACTTTAAAATTGAATACGGTTCCAAATAAAGAATATTATTTTTCTGAATTAAAAGAAGTAGCATATTTTGATAAAAATGATGAAAAAAATTATATAAGTGAAAATAAGTCAGAAATGAATAAAGAAAAATATAGTATTGCAAGTAGTATTTCAAAATATTCATTAAACTCAAATAATTTCACCTATAAGTTATCACCATATTATCGTAGAGGAACATTTTATATTGATGTAAAAATAACTATAGTTAATACTTCAAATGTTATATCATACAATAGTAATAAAAATAATATTTATTATGTACCATTAAAATTAAATGTTAAGTTTGCATCTGATAAAATAACAACTTCTACTCCATCAGGTGACTATGAAACCATTGCTTACTATCGTTATGTTATTAAAAATAGAGATGTAATGTGGTCTTCAGATAATTATGTAGAGGGATACACAAAGACGGGTAATAGTGAGTTGAGATAAAAAAAGAGGTCAATTTGAACTCTTTTTTAATATCTTATCAACAATTCCATAATCTAAGGCTTCGTGGCAATCCATAAAATAATCTCTCTCGGTGTCAGAATTAATGGTATTAACGTCCTTTTTAGTTCTATCAGATAATATCATATTTAATTTTCTTTTTAACCTTAAAATTCTTTCTGCTGCAATTTTAATATCAGTTGCCTGTCCTTGAGCTCCACCAAGTGGTTGATGTATCATTACTTCGGCATTAGGAAGAATAAATCTTTTGCCCCATTCTCCTGTTGCTAAAAGAAATGCAGCCATAGAAGCAGCCATACCAATACAAATAGTGGATACATCACTTTTAATAAAATTCATTGTATCATATATGGCCATACCAGAAGTAATACTTCCACCAGGAGAATTTATATACAAACTTATATCATCATTATTGAGGCTATCCAAATATAACAATTGCGCTACAATACTATTTGCCGTTGCATCATTTATTTCCCCATTTAAAATAATTATTCTATCTTTTAGAAGCCTAGAATATATATCATAAGCTCTTTCGCCCATCTCGTTTTTTTCAATAACTGTTGGAATTAGATTCATTTTTTTCACCCATTAATAGTATAGTATATAGACAATATCTTTATACAAAAAAAATAATGACAAAAAAATCGCAATATGCTATAATAAAATTAAATAAAAGGGAGGCAATAAATGGAAACAATTAAATTAATTATGGATAATGGAGAAGAAAGAGAATATATAAAAGGGATTAAATTAAAAGAAGTATTGCAAACATTAAAAAACAAAGATGACTTTGATGTAATAGTAGTCAAATACAATGGTAAAATAATTGATGATGATTTTACCTTTGAAAGAAAAGGAAGGCTTTCATTATATGATATTAGTACAAATATCGGTAATAAAGCATATGAAAGGGGATTACTATATTTATTTCAATTGTGTGCTTTAGATATATTAGGCAAGGATACAGAAATAATAGTAAAGCATTCAATTGATAAAGGAATTTATTGTAAAATTGATAAAAAAATATCTGATGAAGAAATAATAAAAATAAAAAAAATGATGAAAGAAAAAATAAAAAGAGATATACCATTTAAAAAAATCGAAACAACAAAATCAGAGGCCTTAGACTATTTTAAAAGTATAAAAAGGATAGATAAGGTTAAAACTTTGTTTTATAATACCGACAATTTAGTTACATTGCACATCCTTGAAGATAATTATAACTACGTAATAGGCGATTTACCTCTTTCTACTAGAGTATTAAAATACTTTGATTTAACATTAATAAAAGATAAAGGTGTAGTAGTTAGATTTCCTTCCATTTATGATAATGGAAAAATAGTAAAATATATTCATCATTGCGATTATTTTAATACCATAGAAGAATATTCTGATTGGGGAGAAAAAATAAAAGTTACTAACTTAGGAGAGTTAAACGATTTTATAGTAAATAATGGCCCTAAGGAAATAATACAATTATCGGAAATAATGCAAAACTATAAATTACTAAATATAGCAGAAGAAATAGTCCTAAACAAAGATAATTACAAAATAATTTTATTATCAGGGCCTTCAAGCTCCGGAAAGACAACTACTGCAATGAAATTATCACTATATTTAAAAAGTTTAGGATTAAATCCAAATCATTTATCAATTGATGACTACTTTCACGAAAGGGAAGAAACCCCAGTTGGTGCTGATGGGAAACCAGACTTTGAATCAATAAGAGCTATTGATATAAAATTATTTGATAACCAAATAAGCAAACTATTAAAAGGAAATAAAGTGACTGTTCCTACTTTTAATTTCCTAACAGGGAAAAAAGAATATAAAAGATCTATTAAACTCGAAGCAAATGATATATTAATTATAGAGGGATTACATGCATTAAATGAAAGCATATTAACTAATATACCATCAAAAAATAAATTTAAAATATATATTAGTCCGCTAACATATTTAAATATAGATAATGACAATAGAATAAGTATGACAGATTTAAGACTTTTAAGAAGAATAGTAAGAGACAATAGAATGAGAGGATATTCGCCATCGGAAACTTTAAAAAACTGGCATAAAGTTCGAGCAGGAGAGGAAAAATATGTCTTTCCTTACCAAGATAATGCAAATATAATATTTAATTCAAGTTTAGCTTACGAGTTAGGGACCTTAAAAATTTATGCTGAGCCTCTTTTATATATGATAAAAGAGGATGATCCTGAATATCAGATTGCTCAAAGATTGTTGGAATTACTCAAGTGTTTTCTGCCTGTGCCGAGTGAATACATCCCAAAAACTTCTATTTTAAGAGAATTTATAGGAGAAAGTTATTTTGAGTAAAAAAAAACATATATATTAATAGGTGAATTATGAATAAATATAAACTATTAATACTAACATGTTTTTTTCTTTTAACAATTTGTTTTTCAAAAGTTAATGCAATGATAAATAGTTATAGTCTTACGGGAAGAATAATTTGTTTGGATAGCGGGCATGGTGGAATAGACACAGGTGCTAAAAACAGTAATATAGTTGAAAAAGATTTAAATTTAATTTTATCTAAAAAATTAGAGAAACAGTTAACATCAAGGGGGGCTATAGTATATCAAACAAGAGAAGATGATTATGATTTATCTACAACAACTACGGGAAGGAAAAAAAGTGATTTATATAATCGAGCAAAATATATAAATCAAATAAAACCAGATATGTTTATATCAATACATTTAAATGCAACAACAAATCCTTCGTGGAGAGGATTACAAATTTTTTATACAAACAAAAATGAACAAAATAAAATAATTGCAGAGATAATAACTAATTATTTAAAGAATAATATGTCAAATGTTCGAAATACAAAAAAAGATAATAGTTATTATATGTATAAACATATAAACTATCCAGGAATTCTTATAGAAGCCGGATTCA
Source organism: Caryophanales bacterium UBA3620 (assembly GCA_002375205.1). GTDB lineage: Bacteria > Bacillota_I > Bacilli_A > RF39 > UBA660 > CAG-302. The sequence goes on along the minus strand of DFLL01000040.1, from coordinate 12,464 downwards.
TATCTAATCCTAACGATAATTATCTATTAAGACAATCAGCATATCAGGATAGGCTAGTAGCATTAATTTCTAATGCCATTGAAATTTATTTTCAAAACAATTGAAAAATAAACAAATATATAGTATAATTAAAATGAAGAATAGAGGCGATGCTGTGGAAAAAATATATTTAAAATATGATGACAATAATCCGACAGCAGAATGTGACTATGGATTTATTAAAGAAATGATTTATATGGGGTTCTTTTATCCGCTAAAAAAGAAAAACTATAAAATGTTCTCAGTTATTTTTTTCACTGAGATAGCTGTGACTATATTAATTATGTTTTTTATATTACCTCCATTAGTGGGTATTATTTCTACAATATTATTGATTATTCTAACAAATATTTTGTTTGCTGCTAATTATAACATGATAGTAATTGAAGAACTATTGAAGAGGGGATATGTACCAAAAGACCATAAATCATCAAATTTATTAATAAAAAAAGGAATATATTTTAAATTACAATAATATATTCCTTTTAAAATTTAAAAAATTTATACTTCAAATTTAAACTACAGTCTTTTCCTGTACCGTAATCTAAATTCTTAAATAACTCTTCTATTATTTTGTTATTAATTATTTTGCTATTTAACATATTATCGATATTATTAATAATAATTAAAGCTTTTTTAATGGCAATATTATATAACTCAGTGAAAGTGTAATTATAACTTTCATTTTTGTCGCAAGGGTGATACCATTTTCCTTTTTTTTCATTAAGGTAAAATAATTTTGATTCGGATTTAATATGAAATGAAAGTTCTTTTTTTCTTACAAATTTGCTTCCACAGATTTTGTCCATTACACAATATATTACTTTTTTAATTCCAAATCTATCATAATTAAATATCCTATAAAAATGTTTCATATCAAATAAAGATTTTAAATAAATTTCACTGACATTATCAAACCCATAAACATCAGACATAACATTATCAATAACATCTTTAAGTGAATCAGTAAAGTAAATGTTATTAAATAGTTCACGATACGATTTATATTTTTTAGGAAGAATCTTTTCACGCTTATTTATGAGATAGCAGTCTATATAGTATTCCATTTCCTCATGCAAGCCATTATATTTATATGTATTTGGTTTATTAGAGTCATATATACCAGTATAATAAATAATAAATGGATGGCAAGTAGTATCTAATACGTAGTGACAAACTTGTCCATATAAATATGACATTACCATTGAATCGGAATAATAATTATTATCATTAATATAATTAATTAAAGAGACAAAATGTTTATTAACTAGCGAATGTTGCATAGCAATATTTATTTTATTTACATCCTTTGATTTTTTAGTTAAATGAAAATCAAAAAAGAAGTATGGGTCCGGGCCTTGAGCAAAAATTTTATATTGATCATAACATGGCTTTATTAATTCTTTAATATTAATATTTAATTTTTTATAGACATCAGCACTAAAAAAATTGTGTGTAACAGAACTAGGCACAAAATCACCTCTATTACATTATATCAAAAAATGAGAAAAAAAGTGTATCAATTTTATCTGTTTTGTGATATAATTTAATGAGAATAATGAGTGTGATACTATGGAAAAAACTTTTAAAACAATAGATGAGCAAATCCAAATACTAAAAGATAAGAATTTAATTATTGAAGATGTAGAATTTGCTAAAGAAATATTATTGAGAGAAAATTATTTCTTCCTGATGGGCTATAGAACACTCTTTATAAAAAACAAAGAAAAAAAATTTATACCAGGTGTAACTTTTGATGAATTATATGCACTATTTACATTCGATAGAAACTTTAGAAACATATTATTAAAAAACATATTTATAATTGAAAATGAATTAAAATCAGTTATATCATATCAACTATCAAAAAAATATGGTTACAAAGAAAATGATTATTTAAATCCTAAAAATTTTACTCAAGATCACGAAAAAACAAGAAGGGTAAAGGATTTATTAGAAAAGATGAAAAGGCAGATAAGAATAAATTCTACTACACACAATGCTACTATGCATTATATAACTAATTATGGTTATATTCCTTTATGGGTTTCAGTAAAGGTACTATCATTTGGTATAGTTTGTGAACTTTTTACGATACTAAAAACAGAAGACCAAGTAGAAATTGCAAATGTTTTTGGAACTACACCCAAAGTATTAAGCGATATACTAATACTATTATCGAATTATAGAAATTTGTGTGCACACGAAGAAATTGTTTATGAACATAGAACTGAAAGAGTAATTCCTGATACAAATTATCACGAAATAATGAATATTCCTAAAATGGATGGTGAATACATTTATGGAAAAAATGATTCGTTTTCAATAATAATAATATTTAAAATATTGTTAAATAAGAAAAATTTTAGATTAATGATGAAAGAAATAGAATATGAAATAGAATTGCTGGATGGAAAAGTTGATTCTATTTCTATAAATAAAATTTTAGACAGAATGGGCTTTCCACAAAATTATATAGAAATAATAAGTAGGTGATAAATATGAAAAAAAACAAAAATATAGTTTTGATTTCGGTTTTAATTGTCTTTTCATTTGCAATTGGATCAATCTGGTCATACTTAGTAATGAAGCAATTAGAAAGTAGAAATTCAACATTCCCACAAGTAATTGGAGGCAATTATACGGTTAATGAAAATAGTATATCAGGTGCGGTAGAAAAAGTATATGATGCCACGGTTACTATAATAACTTCAAATAATGGGACACAAGTATCATCTGGAACAGGTTTTGTATACAAAGTGGAAGGAAACACTGCATATATAATGACTAACAACCACGTAATAGCAAATGGAGATTCAGCTAAAATTATATTTAGCGATAGTTCGGAAGCAGAAACAAAGATTTTAGGTGGAGATACATATGCAGATATAGCAGTATTAACAACAAATTCGAAAAGTATTAAACAAATAGCTACAATTGGAAATACTGAAAACTTAAAACTTGGTGATACAACATTTGCTGTTGGCGCCCCACTTGGAGATACCTATAGTGGAACAGTAACAAAAGGAATTTTGTCAGGAAAAGATCGTTTAGTAGAAGTTAGCTTTAGTGGTTCAACTTCAGATTACTATATGAAAGTATTACAGACTGATGCTGCTCTAAATCCAGGTAACAGTGGCGGACCACTATGTAATATAAATGGTGAAGTAATAGGAGTAACATCATTGAAACTAACACAAGAAAAAATTTCTGCAACAAGCACATATAGTGTTGAAGGTATGGGTTTTGCGATTCCTATAGAAGATGCTTTATACTATGCTGAAATAATTGAAACTGGAGAATCGATAAAAAGACCTTATGTTGGTATAAGCATGCTTGATATAACAGATAGTTTCTATTTATGGCAAGCGGGGATTACAATACCAGAAGAAGTAACAAAAGGTGTGGCAATACTCGAAGTTGTATCGACATCTCCAGCTGAAAAAGCCGGACTAAAAAAAGGAGATATAATTACAAAGATAGATAAAGAAAAAATAGAATCTGTGGCAGAACTTAGATATGAATTATATAAACATAATCCAGGAGAAACAATTAATATAACATACAATAGAAATGGAAAAGAACATAATACTTCTATTTTATTAGAAAAAACACAATAGACTACAACAAAATGTAGTCTTTTATTTTTTTAATTATTCTTTATGTACCAGGTTGTTAGTGATAAATAATATTTCAAAATAGAAAAAGAATTTATAATATAAATATAAAAAATAAAAATGAAACAATTTAAGTAATATATATTTTATGCATACTAATTTATCAGCTTTCTTATTGCATTTTAAAACAATCACTTATAACATAAAAATAACGAAAATTTGTGGAATAAACTCTAACAATATATATGATAATAATCATGGGATTGATTTCAATGATGAATATGCCAATATATATCATTTACCACTAACAATTAAATACATAGCAAAATAATTTAAAAAAACCTATTGTCTTTTATAGTTAGATTTTGTTATAATAAAAGTGAAAAGAGAAAGGTGAAAAAGATGGAAGAATATAAAATAGTAGTTAAAAGTGAAAATGAAACAATTACGCTTGCACAAAATATAGAATCTGAAAAGTTTCCTAATATGGTTATTTGCTTAAATGGTGATTTGGGAAGCGGGAAAACGCTTTTTACAAAAGGTTTTGCTCACGGGTTGGGTATAGAAGAAATTACTTCACCGACATTCACCATAATAAAAGAATATCAAGGAGAATTGATGCTATACCATATGGATGTATATCGTCTAGAAGATTTCGAAGAAGAGATGGGAATTGAGGAGTATTTTGATAGAGGCGGTGTAACAATTATTGAATGGGCAGAAATGATAAAGGACAAGTTGCCAGAGGAGAGACTTGATATTAAATTTATTATAACTGGAGAAAACACGAGAACTATTATTCTTACTCCACATGGTGAAAAATATCGAAGCATCTGTGAGGACGTATTATGATAAGCTTATTTATAGATACATCTCTTTCAGATGTATTTATTTCTTTATTGAAAGATGAAAGAGTATTATCCACAATTCATAATAACATACCAGGAGAGCATTCAATATATGTTACAAAATACATAGAAGACATATTAAAATCAAATAATATTTTACCAAAACAAGTAAATGAAATAGTAGTAGTAAATGGCCCAGGCTCATTTACAGGAATAAGAATAGGCGTTACAATAGCCAAAATGTTTGCTTATATATTAAAAATAAGAATAGTAGCTATTACATCTCTAAAAGCAAGAGTAATAGGAAAAAATGGAGAATATTTACTATCAACAATTAACGCAAAACATAACAACTATTATGTTGGATTGTATGATAAAAATTATAATAACATATTGGAAGAATTTTTACCTAAGAATGAGGTTGATAATATAATAAAAAAATATAATCCATTAGTAATAACAGAAGAAGAAAATTATGATATTGAAGAGATAATTAAATACACAAAGAGGTTGGAAAGCATTAATCCCCATGTAGTAAATCCTATATATTTAAAACTACCAGAGGCAATGGAAAAAAATGATAAAAGAAATTGATAATTTAAATGAAAGAGAATTCTCTAAAAGATTAGAATATTTGGACAATAATATAATTATTGGATATATGAACTATTCTTTAATATATGATAGAATCGAAATTGATTATTTCTTTGTTTGTGAAGAATACAGAAATAATAATATCGGAACTAAAATAATGAAGCATTTAATCAAAATAGCAAAGAACAATAAAGTGATAAATATAACGTTAGAAGTAAGGAAAAGTAATAAAATAGCAATTCACTTATATGAAAAAATGGGATTTACAAAAGTTGCTATTAGAAAATATTACTATGGGGATGAAGATGCTATTCTCATGGAAAAAAAGGTGATATAAATGAAAGATATATATATACTTGCTATCGAATCAAGCTGTGATGAAACAAGTATGAGCATAATTAAAAATGGCTGTGAAGAAATTAGCACTGTGGTTTTAAGTCAAATTGATATACATAAGAGCTATGGTGGCGTAGTACCGGAAATAGCCAGTAGAAATCATATTGAAAATATAACAATAGTATTAGAAGAATTATTCCAAAAATCAAAAATCACTTTAGATGATATAACCGCTATAGGTGTAACATATGGACCAGGTTTAATAGGAAGTCTTTTGATAGGAGTTCAAGCTGCAAAGACAATAGCATTAGTTACTGGTAAGCCTTTGATACCTGTACATCATATTGCTGGACATATATATGCTAATAATTTGGAAAAAAGATTACAGTTTCCTCTAATAGCACTAGTAGTAAGTGGAGGACATACCGAACTAATATTTATGCAAGAAGATTATTCATTTAAAAAGATAGGCGGAACACTAGATGATGCCATTGGAGAATGTTATGATAAGGTCGCTAAGATCATTGGATTAGAATATCCTGGAGGTCCTAAAGTCGATAGGCTTGCTCACATAGGAAAAGACAACTATGATTTGCCATATCCATTAAATGACAATACATATAATTTTAGTTTTAGTGGAATAAAATCAGCAGTAATAAATTTAGTGCATAACGAAGAACAAAGGGGAAACAAAATAAACAAAGAAGATCTTTGTGCCTCTTTTCAAGAAAGAGTAACATCTGTATTGGTAAAAAAAACAATGCATGCCATAAAAGAATATCATGTTTCTAATTTAATTGTAGCAGGAGGAGTATCTGCAAATAAAGGATTAAGAGAAAGGTTAGAAAAAGAGTGTAAAGAAAATAACATTCAACTTTCAATACCAAAAATAGAGCATTGCACAGATAATGCAGCTATGATTGGAGCGGCAGCTTTTTATGCTTACAAAAAGGGAATAATTGCTGAACAAACATTAACTGCAGTAGCGGTTGACAATTTATATAAATATAATTAGTCATAAAAAATAATTGTTAAGATAGTGAAAGCTATCTTTGAATAGTTATTTTTTTTTCTTTTAATAAATCTATTGCATTATTTAAAAAAATGCTATATAATTAATTTATAATAGAAGGAGGAAAAAATGAAAGGAATAAAAAAAACAAGTTTACTTGGAATTGCATTCTTAAGTATAATGTTACCTACAATGGTAAAAGCAGAAAAAGTATGTACAAAGCATAAGAATTATTATTTTTTTAGTGAAATATATGGTGCAAATCCTAACAAAGATGAAAGTGGGAAATATACAGGTTTTTTAGATACAATTGATTCTTTATCTTCTACTGCAAAGCATACAACTAATCGTTCAACATATTTTCCAGTAATTCCTGAAAATGCAACTGCACCAGAGGGAAATTCTCAAATAATAAAAAGTAGAATTTGCCTAAAAAAAACTTATGAAGACGGAAGCTTTATTATAGATGGAAAAGAAGCAGAGTGTGCAAATGGGAATACAATGACCCTGGAAGAATACTATAGATTGCGTTCCAATGTAATAAGCAAAGGAATAAAGAAAAGTCTTGATACGGAAAAAGGAGAATCATCATATACTATTTATGAAGAAAAAAAAGAAGATGCCATATATGATTATTTATGGCATGGAAGATGGTTTAGACTGGATGGGGATAATGATGATATAGATGAGGGTGGAGCTTCTGTTGATTTTAATTCTGTTGCAATAAATAATTTAACAAGTGGATCATTCTTGCCGGAAAATACAGATATTGGTTTTGATTTATTTAAAACAGGTAGGGTAACAATAAAGAGAGATATATTTAAAAAAGACATTTTCAATGAAGACAATTTGCTAGTTACACCATTTAAAGTCGCATGGAAAGCAAATGGAACAGAAAAAAATAGTTTATTAGCACCTGCCTTATATTATATTGAATATGACACATGTGGAGATAAATATAATGCTACTATTAACTACTATTACTATGATACCACAGATAGGGTAAAAGATGATGATGGAAAAGAAATACCGGCATATACAGAGAATAATCTAGATCCGGGATACGAAAGTACAAAAGATTCACCAAAAATAGATGGTTGTTATATAGTAAATGCTGAAGGTAAAAAAATTAGTGATGATGATATTGTCAAGATAACAATTGATAAAGACAAACCGCAAAATTTCTCTAAAAATGTATATTACTATTGTAAGATTGAAGAAGAGGCAGAATCACCTAAAACAGGAGATGCTTTAATATATCTTGCATGGGCAATAGGATTAGGAGCAATTGGTTACTCAGTATACTATTTCAGCAAAATGAAAAAAGAAGAAATATAAAAACAAATGGTTAAGAAATTAACCATTTGCTTTTTTTAAAAAAAGATTATTATACCTTTACTTCTAAATATAATAATGATAAAATTATAAAGAAAGATGGTGGTATAATGACATTACAAGAATTAAATAGGCAGCAAGAAAAAGCAGTAAATCATATTGATGGACCAATGCTCGTTCTAGCAGGAGCAGGTTCTGGTAAAACTAAAGTATTAACAAGTAGAATAGCAAATTTAATTGAAAATGGCGTTTCTCCATATAATATATTAGCTATAACTTTTACAAATAAAGCTGCTAAAGAGATGAAGGATAGAGTATACAGACTTATTGGAAGTTCCGCTAATAATATTCAAATATCAACCTTTCATTCATTGGGATTAAAAATATTAAAAGATAATTATAGTCTGCTTGGTTATGATCGGAACTTTACTATCATCGATAGTGATGATGTCTTAACAATAATAAAAAAAATATTAAAAGATTTAAACTTATCTAAAGAACTATATAATCCAAGAGAAATAAAAAATAAAATAAGTTCTGCCAAAAATGAAATGATGGGAGTAGATTCTTTTTCGAGAGTAGAATTTGACCATAATGTCGTAGAAGTATATCGTTTATATCAAAAGAAACTAAAAAATGGTAATTCTGTTGACTTTGATGACTTATTAGTCTTACCTATAAAACTATTTAAAAACTATCCTAATCTATTAAATGAATATCAAGAAAGATATAAATATATCTTAATAGATGAGTATCAGGATACTAATGAAGCTCAGTATACATTTAGTAAATTACTATCAGCAAAATATCGAAATATTTTTGTTGTAGGAGATAATGACCAAGCTATATACGCCTTTAGAGGAGCTAATTATAAGAACATTTTAAACTTTGAAAAAGATTATCCTGAAGCAAAAACAATCCTTTTAGAAGAGAATTATCGTTCTACTAAAACCATATTAAATGCTGCTAACTGTGTTATTAAGAATAATAAAGAAAGAAAAGATAAAAACCTATGGAGTAATAACGAAGAAGGAAATAAAATCAAATACAAAGTTGTTGAAAATGAGAAAGAAGAAGCATCCTTTGTCGCGGATTCTATTAAAGAATTAATTGATAAAGGAATAAAAGAAGAAGATATAGCAGTACTCTATCGAACTAATGCTCAGTCTCGTGTTATTGAAGAAGAAATGCTAAAGAAAAATATTAAATATCGTATCGTAGGAAGTTTCTACTTCTATAATAGAAAAGAAATAAAAGATTTATTATGCTATTTAAGACTAATAAATAATCATAAAGACGATGTAAGTTTCTTAAGAGTAATAAATACTCCTAAAAGAGGAATAGGAGAGAAGACATTAGATAATTTAACTAGTATTGCTAATGAAGAAGGAGTATCACTTTATGATGCTATAACATCTGGTAAAGAATTAGAATTTAAAAAGTTAATAGAAGAATTAACGAGTGATAGTGAGAATTTATCTCTTACTGAATTAATAGATACTATTTTAGATAAAAGTGGTATGAAAAAAGAATATTCATCATCTAAATTACTAGAAGATGAAATAAGATTAGAAAATTTAAATGAATTTAAATCTATTACTAAGAGTTATGAAGAAGAATATGGTTCTGCTACATTAAGTGATTTTCTAGATGAAATATCATTAGTTAGTGATATGTCAGAACATCAAGAAGGAAATGATAGAGTAAGTTTAATGACTGTTCACTCGGTAAAAGGACTAGAATATGACTATGTCTTTATTGTTGGCATGGAAGAAGGAATATTTCCACATTATAATGCTATAAATTATGGAGGTAATGCTGAAATAGAAGAAGAACGTAGACTTTGTTATGTAGCAATTACTAGAGCTAAGAAAGATCTAATTATTACTTCTGCTAAATCAAGAATGCTATTTGGTAATACTACCCATAATATGCCTAGTAGATTTATTGAGGAAATAGATAAAAAGTATTTAGATATAGATGAAAAAACTCCTATTAAGAAGGCTATTAACTTCATTAAAAAGAAAATAGATAGTACTGTAGACTATGAAGTAGGAGAAAGAATAAGTCATACAGAATTTGGCGAAGGTATCATCGTAGGAGTAGATAAATCAATATTAACCGTAGCTTTTCCTCATCCAGTAGGAATAAAGAAATTAATGAAAGGGCATCCTAATATTACAAAACTATAATATATTTTCTATATTAATTCCGCCTGTGGCGGGTCAAGCGGGCAAGTTACTTTGATAATACCTTTATTAGAAATATCTGGTATATATATTTTAAAGTAATGATTTAGATATTAATAATGTAAATAAGGTGTAAAATATTATAAAAAATAATAGAAATATAATAAAGTATGATATAATAATATTAGTTAACAGGGAGGTTTTATTATGTCAAAAATAAATGCAAGAAATTTAGTTAATTCTGAACAGTTCGTAAGAGAACCTGTAGATAAAGAAGTAAATAATATTCTTAATTCATCAAGGACAAAGATTATTTTAACAGGAGGTAAAGGCGTAGGTAAAAGTACAGTTTTATGCAGCTTAGAAAATAGAGGTCTTGGCTGCAAAGAACAAACAATATATGATAGTCCAGACCCAGCTATAGTCCTTGCCAAAGAACCAAATGATATATTTGATGGTAGGGTTTTTGATTATCTTTCTGAACTACGTTTTACAAATAATATATTATTTTATATAAAAAAAAATTATCCTATAGTATTTCAAAAACATTTTGAAACAGATATGGAATCAGTGCATTATTTATTACAGAAACTATATGAGCAAGTTAATAATCTTAGGTTTGATGATACTACAATTGAATGTTCATATGGAATAAAAGAATTATCATTTGATGTTTTAAGTAGATTTCGAAAAATAATGGGAATAGATAAACTAAATATAGCTATTGATAAATTTGATATAATAAATGGATCAAGCAAGTACATACAAAAAACTTATGAAAAATTTTTTGATATGTTTGATAGAGTCATAATAACTTCAGATGATCCTAGTCTAGATAATGAAAGATTATTAGATAAAGGATATAACCTGATATCTATATCATATGGAAAGGATAAAGATGTTTTAAGAGAAATAATAAGTCGTAGAGAATCTTTATGGGAAGATAGCAAAACTTGTGAAGGGTTATTTTTAACTGATTTATTTCTAGATAGATTAATAGAACTTAATGGTAATATTGATTTATCTATAGAAGTTATTAGATACTTAAATAGTTTTTTAGTTTTCTATGGTAATAATTATAATATTGAAAATGAGTTAGAAAAAGTAATTGAAGAAAAAAAAGAAAGTTCTAAAACTTTAAAAAGAATAATTTCCAAACCAACTTTATATTTATAAAAACTAATGTTTATATTAATATTACAAAATTATAGGAATAGATAGAGAGTATCTATTTCTTTTATTTTGAATATAATACACCAGGAGGTAATTATGGATTATCAGATACTTGTAAATAAGGACAATCCCTTACCAAGAGCCCATATACCAAATAATTTAGTAGAAGTTAATAGTAAATATAAAGATAATATTAAATTAGATAAAAAAGCATATGAATCTTTTATATTATTACAAAAAGAAGCATTAAAGTATAATTATAAAATAGATATAGAAAGTGGTTATCGAGATTATGATTATCAAGAAAATTTATATAATAGATTAGTTAAAGATAAAGGATATAGTTATGCTATCACTAGAATAGCAGAACCAGGTAAATCAGAACATCAAACTGGATTAGCAATAGATTTTTGTATATATAAAGATAATAAGTGTTATATTGAACATGAAGTAGAAGAATTAGAAGAAACTAAATGGATACATAATAATGCATATAAATATGGATTTATTTTAAGATACCCAGAAGGTAAAGAAGATATAACTAAATATTCATATGAACCATGGCATCTTCGCTTTATAGGAGACATATCTTCTGTATTATATAATAATAAAATAACTCTAGAAGAATACTATGAAAAGAAATATTAGTATTCTTTTTCTTATGTTATTTCTACTTTGATAATACCTTTATTAGAAATATCTAGTATAAAAATCTTTTAATTATGATTTAGATAAAAAAGTGTAAACAAAATACAAAAACAATAGTTGTTATTAAAAAAAGTAAAAAGTGTGATATAATAATTCTAGGAGGTATTATATATGGAAAATAGTTTATATTTTGAAGAGTGGACAATTAAGAATATTGGGGATGATGAGGACAAATTTGGAACAAAAACTAAATATGCTTCAATTACCAGTCATGATGGAAGAATTGGAACAGCTGTCTTATATCCGAAAGATATAGCATTATTAGAAATAATATTTGGTTGTAGTGTTAACGATTTGAAAGGTAAAAACATAACAGCGGTTATCAAAGAAAATACTATTTATGCAATAGGATATCAAGGCTTATATGTTCCACTTTATTATAGAGATGGTAGTTCAAAAATTTTATCGGAAAGTCAACTATGTGAGTTATTAGAATGTTATAATGTCATTAGAAATGATAGAGACGGAAATCAAATTTTAAGTTATGAAGTTCCAGCAAAAGGAACTGCAATTAGAGGAAGATAATTATAATTAATTATTAATATAAGATAATTAAAAACATTAGAGGTAACAACTAAGTTATCTCTTTTTCTATATATAAAATAATTAAAAT